>NZ_JBEOYB010000041.1:0-73002 GCF_040296845.1 Streptomyces sp. NPDC001985 | reverse complement strand
GCCCGACCGGTTCACCCCGGTCGGGCACGGCCCGGTCCGGTTGCGGGGCGACGCCCCCCGGACGACCGGAACGACCGAACGACCGGAACGACCGGAACGACCGGACGATCACCGCGACGTGCGGCGGAGTCCACGACGGATGGCCTGCCGTCTCGCACGGTGGACACCCGGGCCGTCGAGGCGAATCTTTTACGGACCTTGGGCCCGGACGTCGCCCTGCCGCCCTCTGCCGACATCAGCGCTGCTCAGCGCGGTGATCGCCGGATTCACCCAGCCTTTTCGTCCGTTTTTGCGGCACCGGAGGGTCCCCTTCCGCGATCTTTCGGCGGGCTACATGTGACGCACAAGACCTTCACAAAGAGACCTAGATCACAGATATTTGGGGGTAACCATTCAGACTCGTGGTGAGTCTAAATGGCTGATGCCAGGAACGTCTTGGGGGACGTTCATGGGATGTCTTGGGGGACATCCCAGGCAAGCGTTGGCCGGGGCACGTGCCCGGGGAGCTTTGAGCGGCCCTCCCGTGCGTACGTACCCCGGCAGACCGCGTGAGAAGCTACTCCGCAACAGGCGCCCGGCCGGATCCCGTGGGGGGAATCCGCTCCGGGGATATGGGAAGCGCCCCGTTCGTCGACCCGTGGGGGGATCGGCGGCGGGGCGCTTTCGTCATGTGCGGGGCCGGACGGGCCCGGTGGGTGCCCGGGAGACCCGATGGGTACTCCCGGGAGGCCGGCGGGGCCGTACGCCCGCCACAGGGCCGTACAGGGCGCGGAGGACCCGAAGTGCGGGCACCGCGCCCGGTGTCGGCGTGGCCCGGAGGGCGGGCGGTACGGCGGAACAGCCGGTACGGCGGGGCGGACCGCCGGGGACGGGACGTCCGGGCGGCCCGCCGCCCTGGCCGCCGGGGGTGTGGAGATACCTCCGCCGGCCTGCGGGCGGTGGTGTCAGCGAGCCTCGACCGGGAGGAAGTCCCGCTCGACGACGCCGGTGTAGATCTGGCGCGGACGGCCGATCCGGGAACCCGGCTCCTTGATCATCTCGTGCCACTGGGCGATCCAGCCGGGGAGCCGGCCGAGCGCGAAGAGCACGGTGAACATCTCGGTCGGGAACCCCATGGCCCGGTAGATCAGGCCGGTGTAGAAGTCGACGTTCGGGTAGAGCTTGCGCTCGACGAAGTAGTCGTCGGAGAGCGCGTGCTCCTCCAGCTTGAGCGCGATGTCGAGCAGCTCGTCGGACTTGCCGAGCGCCGAGAGGACATCGTGCGCCGCCGCCTTGATGATCTTCGCCCGGGGGTCGAAGTTCTTGTAGACGCGGTGGCCGAAGCCCATCAGCCGGACGCCGTCCTCCTTGTTCTTCACCTTGCGGATGAAGGAGTCGACGTCGCCGCCGGAGGCCTGGATGCCCTCCAGCATCTCCAGCACCGACTGGTTGGCGCCGCCGTGCAGCGGGCCCCAGAGCGCCGAGATGCCCGCGGAGATCGAGGCGAACATGTTCGCCTGCGAGGAGCCGACCAGCCGGACCGTGGAGGTCGAACAGTTCTGCTCGTGGTCCGCGTGCAGGATCAGCAGCTTGTCGAGCGCCGCCACCACGACCGGGTCGAGGTCGTACTCCTGCGCGGGGACCGAGAAGGTCATGCGCAGGAAGTTCTCGACGTACCCGAGGTCGTTGCGCGGGTAGACGAAGGGGTGGCCGATCGACTTCTTGTAGGCGTACGCCGCGATCGTCGGCAGCTTGGCGAGCAGCCGGATCGTGGAGAGGTGCCGCTGCTTCTCGTCGAACGGATTGTGGCTGTCCTGGTAGAACGTCGACAGCGCGCTGACCACGGAGGACAGCATCGCCATCGGGTGGGCGTCGCGCGGGAATCCGTCGAAGAACCGCTTGACGTCCTCGTGCAGCAGGGTGTGCTGGGTGATCTCGCCCTTGAACGTGGAGAGCTCGTCGACGGTCGGCAGCTCACCGTTGATGAGCAGGTACGCCACCTCGGTGAAGCTGGAGCGCTCCGCCAGCTGCTCGATGGGGTATCCGCGGTAGCGCAGAATCCCCTCTTCGCCGTCGAGGTAGGTGATCGCGGATTTGTACGCGGCCGTGTTGCCGTAGCCGCTGTCCAGGGTCACCAGACCGGTCTGGGCCCGGAGCTTCCCGATGTCGAAGCCCTTGTCACCGACGGTGCTCTCGGCCACCGGATAGGTGTATTCACCGTCCGCGTAACGCAGTACTACAGAGTTGTCGCTCACGTCATCCCTCACCGACGTAGTGCCTCTTCTTCGAGGTGCCCTGACTGTCTCCACCATCCCCCATCTGGCTCAGGAGAGTGCACTCGGGGTCGACCGTTGGGCCCTTTGGCGGCACTCAGTGCCGCCAACCTGCTCATCCTGCCCCGTTCGCCCTGATTCCGGAAGTCGGGGTGGCATTTCCCACCCCGGCACAGAGGGGCTTCCCCCGCCCGGCGGAGCCCCGCCGGGAGCCGCGCGACGCTCCGCGGGTCAGCCGCCGGCCAGCCGGTGATCGAGCGCGGTGAAGCGTCTGCCTGCGGAAATCGTCCGCACCGCCTGCCCTATCGCCTTGCGGGAGCCGACCAGCACCACCAGCTTCCTGGCCCGGGTGACCGCCGTGTAGAGCAGATTCCGCTGAAGCATCATCCAGGCCCCGGTGGTGACCGGGATCACCACCGCTGGGTACTCGCTGCCCTGGGAGCGGTGGATGGTGACCGCATAGGCATGCGCCAGTTCGTCCAGTTCGTCGAAGTCGTACGGAATCTCCTCGTCCTCGTCCGTCAGCACGGTCAGCCGCTGGTCGTCCGGGTTGAGCGAGGTGACCACGCCCACCGTGCCGTTGAAGACGCCGTTCTTCCCCTTGTCGTAGTTGTTGCGGATCTGGGTGACCTTGTCGCCCACCCGGAAAATCCGGCCACCGAAGCGTTTCTCGGCCAGATCGGGACGCGCGGGGGTAATCGCCTGCTGAAGCAGGCCGTTGAGAGTGCCGGCCCCGGCCGGGCCCCGGTGCATAGGCGCCAGAACCTGAATATCCCGGCGCGGGTCCAGCCCGAACTTGGCCGGAATCCTGCGGGCCGCCACATCGACGGTGAGCCGTCCCGCGTCCTCCGTCTCGTCCTCGGAGAAGAAGAAGAAATCCGTCAGACCCGAGGTGATGGGCTGCTCACCGGAGTTGATCCGGTGGGCGTTGGTGACCACCCCCGACTGCTGGGCCTGGCGGAAGATCCTCGTCAGCCGGACGCGGGGCACCGGGCCGCCGTCCGCGAGCAGATCCCGCAGCACCTCGCCCGCGCCGACGCTCGGCAGCTGGTCCACATCCCCCACCAGCAGCAGATGCGCACCGGGCGCGACCGCCTTCACCAGTTTGTTGGCGAGCAGCAGATCGAGCATCGACGCCTCGTCGACCACCACCAGGTCGGCGTCGAGCGGGCGGTCCCGGTCGTAGGCCGCGTCCCCGCCGGGCTTCAGCTCCAGGAGCCGGTGCACCGTGGACGCCTCGGCGCCGGTCAGCTCCGACAGCCGCTTGGCCGCGCGCCCGGTGGGCGCGGCGAGGACCACCTTGGCCTTCTTCGCCCGCGCCAGCTCCACCACCGACCGCACGGTGAAGGACTTTCCGCACCCCGGGCCACCCGTCAGCACCGCCACCCGGCTGGTCAGCGCGAGCCGCACCGCGGCCTCCTGCTCGGGTGCCAGCTCGGCCCCGGTGCGCCGGGCCAGCCAGGCCAGCGCCTTGTCCCAGTCCACGTCCCGGAAGGCCGGGAGCCGGTCGGTGTCCGCCCGCAGCAGCCGCCCCACCTGCGCCGCGAGCGATATCTCCGCCCGGTGGAAGGGCACCAGGTACACCGCCGTCAGCGGGTCCCCGCCGTCGGGCGCCGGAACCGTCTCCCTGACGACGCCCTCCTCGTCGGCCGCCAGCTCGGCGAGGCACTCGATGACCAGGCCGGTGTCCACCTGGAGCAGCTTCACCCCGTCCGCGATCAGCTTCTCCTCGGGGAGGAAGCAGTGCCCCTGGTCGGTGGATTGCGACAGCGCGTACTGAAGGCCCGCCTTGACGCGCTCCGGGCTGTCGTGGGGGATGCCGACGGCCTGGGCGATCCGGTCGGCGGTGAGGAAGCCGATGCCCCACACATCGGCCGCCAGCCGGTAGGGCTGGTTCCGCACGACGGAGATCGAGGCGTCCTCGTACTTCTTGTAGATCCGCACGGCGATGGAGGTGGAGACACCGACCCCCTGGAGGAAGACCATCACCTCCTTGATCGCTTTCTGCTCCTCCCAGGCGGCGGCGATCAGCCGGGTCCGCTTGGGGCCGAGGCCGGGGACCTCGACCAGGCGCTTCGGCTCCCGCTCGATGACATCGAGGGTGTCGACGCCGAAGTGGTCCACGATCCGCTCGGCGATCCTCGGGCCGATGCCCTTGATCAGCCCCGAGCCGAGATAGCGGCGTATGCCCTGGATGGTGGCGGGGAGGACGGTGGTGTAGTTCTCCACGGAGAACTGCTTGCCGAACTGCGGGTGGGAGGCCCAGCGGCCCTCCATCCGCAGGGACTCGCCGACCTGCGCGCCGAGCAGCGAGCCGACGACCGTGAGCAGGTCGCCCGCGCCCCTGCCGGTGTCGACGCGGGCCACCGTGTACCCGTTTTCCTCGTTGGCGTAGGTGATCCGCTCGAGAACGCCTTCGAGCACAGCCAGATTGGACATGATCCGACGCTACCGCCAGGGTCGGACAACCCGTGCCGCCTGTGGACAACATGCCGCCTGTGGACAACTCCGCGGCACCCGGCCACCCGGCACCGGCCCCTGCACCCGGCCCCGGAGCCGCCCGGAAAGCGGTCCGGAGAGCCGCCCGGAGAGCGGTCCGCAGCCGTCCGGGCGGACCGGGCGGACCGGGAACAGATCGAGGGGGCCCGGTCACAGCTGACCGGGCCCCTCATGTCCCCACCCCGCCAGGGCTTCGCGGTCCCCCCGGGCCGCTCCCCCGAAATCCGCCCTGACGTCAAGTAGGACAGGCGGCACCGCGAAACGGTTGCACAGCGAGGGCGGTCAGTTCCCCGCTGTGCGAAGCCCCAGGAAGGGGGAGTTCATCCGGGCGGTGATGTCCCCGTCCCGGTCGAAGACCACGACCTCGTAATCGCCCCCGGCCGTCTCCGGAGGGTCCACGAACGCGTGGAAGACACCCCAGCTGGTGTCGCCGCGCAGATGCGCCACCTCCGCCGGGTAGGTCCCGACCCCGGGAACCCGGATGCCGATCCGGGCCGGCAGCCGCTCCTTCCGGAACACCCCGAGGACGAGACCGGTCGACGCGTTGTACACGGAGCGGATGCTCTCGGGCCGGAGATCGGCGCCCGGCCCCATCCGGGCCTCGTCGATCTCGTCCTGGATATCGCCCCCGTCCTCGTCCAGCAGATAGGTCTGGTTCCCGTCCGGCAGCAGGACCAGCCGCAGTCCCCCGCCGAGGTCCATCGGCACGTACGGGGCCACCGCCCGGGGCGCCGGGAAGCGGTTCACCCCCGTGTCGGAGGCCGTGGAGGCGGAGTCGCGGCTCACCGGGTCGTCGTCGAACACGGCCACGGTCCCCACCGCGACCACCGCCGCCACGATCAGCAGCCAGGTCCTGGCGCTGGCCCGGCGCCTGCACGCCCGGCGGCCCCGGAAGAGCAGCTCGTCCACCGGCGGCGGACCCGCCGGGACGCGGTACGCCTCCCGGCGCAGTGCCTCCTTCAGGGCCGCCTCCGCTCCCCCGCCGGTCCCCCTTCCGTCGTTCATGGGCGGGCCTCCCCGGTCACCGGCCCGACCCCCGTACGGGCCGGCGGGAGACCCGCCCAGGTCTCGGTCACATCGGGCTGCTCACGGAGGCTGCGCAGGGCGCGGGCGGTGTGACTGCGTACCGTCCCCACGCGTGTTCCCAGCATCCGGGCCACCTCCGTCTCACTCCTGTCCTCCAGATAGCGCAGAACGATCACCGCCCGCTGTCTCGGCGGCAGCCGCTGGAGCGCGGCGGCGAGCACACTCCGCGCGGCGACGCCGTCGGTCCGGTCCGGCGCCGCGGTCTCCGGGAATCTCGTGGTGAGCCACTCCCGGACCCGGAGCAGCCGCATCCGGTCAGCGTTGGCGTTGATCATGACGCGCCACACATAGGCGTCGGCGTCGTCGGCCCGCTGCACCTTGTCCCATTTCACGTACGCCTTGGCCAGCGCGGCCTGCACCAGGTCCTCGGCGTCGTGGTGGTTTCCGGTGAGGAGGCGGGCGGTGCGGAGCATCCGGGGCCAGCGGCTGACCACGAATGCCTGGAAATCGGCCTCCGCGCTCGTGTTCACTCCAGGGTCCTCGTGTCAGGGGCCGCCGTCCGTCGCCCGTTCCCTACGCGGCTTCGGGGCGTCTGCCCCCGACTGCGGGACTCGTCCTCATGCTTCCTCCTGAAGATCCCGGGAGACCCGTGGTCCGTCCGCTTGCCCTACACCCCTTCAGACGTCGCGGCGGCCCGGTATCTATGTCACGCCGGAGGAGTTTTCTCCGGGGAGTTTCCGGAGGAATCGGTTCCGCCCGCTGCCCGGTCCGGTCCGTGCTCCACCGCGTGCTCCGGTCCGTGCTCGGCTGCGTGCTCCGGTACGCGCTCCAGTACGTGCTCGGCTGCGTGCTCCGGTACGCGCTCCAGTACGTGCGCGGTGGCGCGGTCCACCGTCTCCCTGAGCACCGCCACGCCGTCCCGGGCCCACAGCCCCTCGTTGAACAGCTCCACCTCGACCGGCCCCCGGTAGCCCGCCGCGTCCACCCGCTCCCGCCACCGGCGCAGTTCGATCGCGCCGTCGCCCAACTGCCCCCGCCCGTTGAGCACCCCCCGGGGCAACGGGGTCGTCCAGTCGGCCACCTGGAAGGCGTGGATACGGCCGGCGGCACCCGCCCGGGCCACCGCGTCCGGGGCGGTGTCGTCCCACCAGACGTGGTACGTGTCGACCACCACGCCCACCTGTGACGGCGGGAAGCGCTCCGCGAGGTCCAGCGCCTGCGCCAGAGTGGAGACCACACAGCGGTCCGCCGCGTACATGGGGTGCAGCGGTTCGACGGCCAGCCGTACGCCCCGGTCCGCCGCGCGGGGGGCGAGCACGGCGAGGGCGTCGGCGACCCGCTCCCGCGCGCCCGCGAGATCGCGCCCGCCCGGCGGCAGCCCGCCGGAGACCAGCACCAGGGTGTCGGTGCCGAGCGCCGCCGCCTCGTCGATGGCGGCCCGGTTGTCGTCCAGGGCACGGGCCCGCGCCCCGGGGTCGTCGGCCGTGAGGAAGCCGCCCCGGCACAGGGAGGTGACGGTCAGTCCGGCGTCCCGCACCAGCCGCGCCGCCGCGTCCACTCCGTACGCGCGCACCGGATCGCGCCAGAGGCCGACGCCGGGGACGCCGATCCGGCGGCAGGCGGCGGTCAGCGCGGGCAGCGGGAGCTGTCGCACGGTCATCTGGTTGACGCTGAGGCGCTCCAGGCCCGCCGCCGCGGTCACGCGCCGGCCCCGTGGACGGCGAGCAGCGCGCCCATCCGGGTGCGGGCCAGTTCCGGGTCCGGGAAGAGGCCCAGCTGATCCGCGAGTTCGTAGGCGCGCGCCAGATGCGGCAGCGAGCGGGCCGACTGGAGTCCGCCGACCATCGTGAAGTGGCGCTGATGGCCGGCGAGCCAGGCCAGCAGCACCACACCGGTCTTGTAGTGGCGGGTCGGCGGCCCGAAGAGATGGCGGGCGAGGGCGACCGTGGGGTCCAGCCGGGCGCGGAACGCCCCGGTGTCGCCCGCGTCCAGGGCGCCGAGCGCGCCGGCGGCCAGGGGCGCCAGGGGATCGAGGATGCCCAGCAGGGCATCGCTGTAACCGTGCGCGTCGCCCGCGATCAGCTCCGGGTAGTGGAAGTCGTCGCCGGTGTAGCACCGCACGCCGGGCGGGAGCCGGCGGCGCAGGGCGATCTCCCGGCCCGCGTCGAGCAGCGAGACCTTGACGCCGTCGACCGCGCCGGGGTGGGCGGCGATCAGCTCCAGCAGGGTCTCGGCCGCGGTGTCCGGATCGGGGCTGCCCCAGTAGCCGTGGAGCGCCGGATCGAACATCGGGCCGAGCCAGTGCAGCACGACCGGCGCGCTCGTCTGCCGCAGCAGACCGCCGTAGACCGTGAGGTAGTCCTCCGGGGAGCGGGCCGCCGCCGCGAGCGCCCGGGAGGCCAGCAGGACCGGCCGGCCGCCCGCGTCCTCGACGGCCGCGAGCTGTTCCTCGTACGCGGCGCTGACGTCGGCGAGCCCGGCGGGGCCGGTGAGCTGGTCCGTACCGGCACCGCAGACGATGGCGCCGCCCACGGCCCGCGCCTCGGCCGCCGAACGGCGGATCAGCTCCGCCGCCGCCGTCCAGTCCAGACCCATGCCGCGCTGGGCGGTGTCCATGGCCTCCGCCACACCCAGCCCGTGGGACCAGAGGTGACGGCGGAAGGCGAGCGTGGTGTCCCAGTCGACGGCGGGGGTCGGGCCGGGGTCGGCGTACGGGTCGGCGACGACATGGGCGGCGGCGAAGACCGTACGGGAGCGGGGGGCGCTCCTGGGAGGCGCGGGGGGTACGGGGTCGGCGCGCGGCACATACGTGCGCAACCCGCCCGTCGCGTCCGGGAGGCGGATGGTCACAGGGTCAGCTCCGGCACGGCGAGGCGGCGGCCCTCGGTGGACGAGCGCACTCCGAGTTCGGCGAGCTGCACGCCCCGGGCGCCCGCCAGCAGATCCCAGTGGTAGGGCTCGCCGAGGGCCACATGGCGGAGGAACAGCTCCCACTGCGCCCGGAAGCCATTGCCGAACTCCCCGTTGTCGGGGACTTCCTGCCACTGGTCGCGGAAGGAGTCACCGGCGGGGAGATCGGGGTTCCAGACGGGTTTGGGGGTGGCCGAGCGGTGCTGGACCCGGCAGCGGCGCAGCCCCGCGACGGCGGAGCCCTCGACTCCGTCGACCTGGAACTCGACCAGTTCGTCACGGTTCACCCGGACCGCCCAGGAGGAGTTGATCTGGGCGACGGTGCCGTCCGCCAGCTCGAAGACGGCGTAGGCAGCGTCGTCGGCGGTCGCCGGGTAGGGCTTGGCGCGCTCGTCCCAGCGGCGCGGGATATGAGTGGTGATGTGGGCCATCACGCTGGTCACCCGGCCGAACAGCTCGTGCAGGACGTACTCCCAGTGCGGGAACATGTCCGTGGTGATGCCGCCGCCGTCCTCCGCGCGGTAGTTCCAGGACGGGCGCTGGGCGTCCTGCCAGTCGCCCTCGAAGACCCAGTAGCCGAACTCCCCCCTCACGGAGAGGATCTCCCCGAAGAAGCCGCCGTCGAGCAGGCGTCTCAGCTTGAGCAGCCCCGGCAGGAAGATCTTGTCCTGGACGACTCCGTGGCGGATGCCGGCGGCCTCGGCCTCCCGGGCGAGGAGCAGCGCGTCGGCGAGGCCGGTGGCGGTGGGCTTCTCGGTGTAGACGTGCTTGCCGGCGGCGATGGCGCGCCGGAGCGCGGGCACGCGGGCGGAGGTGATCTGGGCGTCGAAGTAGATGTCCACGGCCCGCTCGCCCCGGGCGCCGAGCACGGCGTCGAGATCGGTCGACCAGTGCGGGATGCCATGACGCCCGGCGATGGCGCGCAGGGCGCTCTCGCGGCGGCCGACGAGGACGGGTTCCGGCCACAGGACATCCCCGTCGCCGAGGTCGAGACCGCCCTCGTCACGGATGGCGAGAAGTGAGCGGACCAGGTGCTGGCGGTAGCCCATACGGCCCGTGACGCCGTTCATCGCGATCCGGACTGTCCTGCGTGCCACGGAAGAGCCTCCCCGTTCGCGGTGCGGTGCGGACGTGATAGCAAGCGCTTTCTGGACAGGATGACGCTAGCCTGCCGACAGCGGCCGGACAAGGGGCCCGGCTCACTCTCCCCCGGAGGAAGCGATGACAGTCACCCTGGCGGATGTCGCGGCACGCGCCCGGGTGTCGCCGGCCACGGTGTCCCGGGTGCTCAACGGGAACTATCCGGTCGCGGCCTCGACCCGGGAGCGGGTGCTGCGCGCCGTCGACGAGCTGGACTATGTGCTCAACGGGCCGGCCAGTTCGCTCGCCGCCGCCACCTCCGACCTGGTGGGAATCCTGGTGAACGACATCGCCGACCCCTTTTTCGGGATCATGGCCGGGGCCGCGCAGACGGAGATCGGCGGGCAGGAGGGGGCCGGGCGGGGCGGGGGCGAGAAGCTCGCGGTGGTGTGCAACACCGGGGGTGCGCCGGAGCGCGAACTCACCTATCTCACGCTGCTCCAGCGGCAGCGGGCGGCGGCGGTGGTGATCACCGGGGGCGCGCTGGAGGACCCGGCCCATATCGCGGCGATGTCCGCGAAGCTGGGGAAGCTGGCGGCGGCGGGCACGAAGGTGGTGCTGTGCGGGCGGCCTCCCATGCCGGGGAGCCCCGCGGCGCAGGCGGTGATCACCTTCGACAACCGGGGCGGGGCGCGGCGGCTGACGGAGCACCTGATCGGGCTCGGCCACCGCCGCATCGGATATGTGGCCGGGCCGCCCGAGCGCACCACCACCCGGCACCGGCTGGAGGGGCACCGCGAGGCGCTGCGGGCGGCGGGGATCGAGGAGGACCAGACGCCGCTGACCGCGCACGGGCCGTACACCCGCGGCTCCGGCTACGCGGCGACGGCGGAGCTGCTCGCCCGCGAACCCGGCCTGACGGCGATGGTGGCGGCGAACGACACGGTGGCGCTGGGGGCGTGCGCGGCGCTGCGGGACCGGGGGATGCGGATTCCGGATGATGTGTCGGTCGCGGGGTTCGACGATCTGCCGTTCGCGGTGGATGTGGTGCCGGCGCTGACGACGGTGAGGCTGCCGCTGGGGGAGGCGGGGGCGAGGGCGGGGAGGTGGGCGATGGAGGGGGCGACGGGGGTGGCGCGGATCGCGGGGGAGCTGGTGGTGCGGGGGTCGACGGGGCCGCCGGGCCGGGGGTGAGGCTTTGCTTGCGGGGGGGGGGCCTGGCCGGGGCCGCCCGGAGGTACGGGGTGCCGGGCCGGGGCCGCCCCCGGGTGCGGGGTGCCGGGCCGGGGCCGCCCGAAGGTACGGGACCGGGCCGCCGGGCCACCCCCGGGTGCGGGGATCCTGGCCGCCGGGCCACCCCCGGGTGCGGGCACCCGGGGTGCGGGGTCCGTCCTCAAACGCCGGACGGGCTGAGAAGGTGCCCGGACGGGCTGAAAGAGGTGGCCGGACGGGCTGAGAAGGTGCCCGGACAGGCGGAAAGAGGTGGCCGGACGGACTGAGAAGGTGCCCGGACAGGCGGAAAGAGGTGGCCGGACGGACTGAGAAGGTGACCGGACAGGCGGAAAGAGGTGGCCGGGCGGGCTGAGAAGGTGACCGGGCAGGGCTGAAAGAGGTGGCCGGGCAGGGCTTACGAGGGGGGCGGGGCGGGTGGGGGAAGGTATACCGGTGCGGGATACCGGGAAGCAGAGGACGACGACCACACGGCGGAGCCGCATCGCAGAAGCCGCGCGCCGCTGATCCATCCGCAGGGAGGAACGACAGGATGAAGCTCGCCTTCTCCACTCTTGGTGTACCCGGGATGCCCCTCGCGGAGGTGGCCGCGCTGGCCGCCGATACCGGGTATCAGGGAGTGGAGCTGAGGGTCGCCGCCGAGGAACCGGTGCATCTCGGGCTCGGGCAGAGCGAGCGGGCCAAGGCCGCACGGGAGTTCGAGCGGGCCGGGGTCGAGATCCTCTCGGTCTGCGGGTACACCGGGCTCGCCGCCGAGGGCGACGACACCCCGGTCCTCCAGGAGATCGGCGAGCTGCTCTGGCTGGCCAGGGATCTCGGCGCGCCCTCGGTGCGGGTCTTCCCGGGCGGTGCCGGGCGCGAGATCGGCGCCGCCGACACGGTGGCCGCGCGCCGGCTGGCCGCGGCCGCGGAGACCGCCGCCGGGGTCGGCGTCCGGATTCTGCTGGAGACCCATGACTCCCACCGCACCGGAGCCGCGGTCTCCCGGGTGCTCGGCCCCATCGGCCATCTCCACGCGGGCGCGATCTGGGATGTGCTGCACCCCTGGCTCGGAGGCGAGGACCCGGCCACCACCCATGGCACCCTCGCGCCCTTCCTCGGCTATGTCCAGGTCAAGGATGTCGCCTCGCGCGAGGACCTCGCCCCGCTGCCGCTCGGCGCGGGGGTCCTTCCGCTGCGGGAGTCGCTCGCGGCGCTCGCCCCGGACACCTGGGTCAGCTGGGAGTACGAGAAGCGCTGGAACGCCGACGCCCCCGAGCTGCCGGGACTGCTGGCACCGGGCCGGGAGTATCTGGAGAGCCTCCTCACCCGGGCGGGGTGAGAGCGGCACCGGCCACGGCGCGGAGGGACACGCGCAGGGCTGGCACCGGGGCGCGGAACGTGAGGGCTGGCACCGGGGCGCGGAACGTGAGGGCTGGCACCGGGGCGCGGAACGTGAGGGCTGGCACCGGGGCGCGGAACGTGAGGGGTGGCACCGGGGCCCGCGCTCGGCAAGGGCTGGAAGCGCGCCGTGCCTCATGAGCCCCGGTGCCGCCCGGAGCGTCCCCCGACCCGCACCACGCCGCCACCGCACCCCCGCCCCCGCCTCGCGGCCCCCCTCCGTACCAGTGACCTTTCGGCGCGCCGCGCACGCTACCTCCCGCCCAGCCCTTGACCTGGTAGTTATTTTCCGGTTATCCGTTTGTCCTTGGAAGTTTCCTTCAACTCGCTTGTCGGGCACGGCCGGAAGGATTACCCCATGCGCCATCGGAGCCTCTCCAGACGCACTCTCCTCGCCGCCACCACCGCCACCGCCACCGCAGCCGCCACCGCCGGCTCCGCCCCCGTCTCCGCCGCCCATGACCGGCGCGGGCGCGGGCGCCCCGACCGCCTCCGGAGGCTCATCGCCCGGATGAGCCTGGAGGAGAAGGTCGGCCAGCTCTTCGTCTCCAGGGTCTGGGGACACTCCGCCACCGCCCCCACCCAGGCCCACATCGACCTCAATCTCCGCGACTTCGGCGTGCGTTCGGCCGCCGAGATGATCGCCAGGTACCACGTCGGCGGCATCATCTACTTCTCCTGGTCGGACAATGTCCGCGATCCCCACCAGATCGCCGACCTCTCCAACGGTGTGCAGCGCGCCGGCCTCGCCCAGCCCACCCCCGTCCCCCTGCTGATCTCCGTCGACCAGGAGCACGGCTCGGTCGTCACCCGGATCGGCGAGCCCGCGACCCAGCTGCCCGGCGCGATGGCGCTGGGCGCCGGGCGCTCCCGGAAGGACGCCCGGGAGGCCGGCCGGATCGCGGGGGCGGAGCTGGCGGCGATGGGCGTCTTCCAGAACTACGCCCCGGTCGCGGACGTCAACATCAACCCCGCCAACCCCGTCATCGGCGTCCGCTCCTTCGGCGCCGACGCGAACGCGGCGGCCCGGATGGTGTCCTCGCAGGTCCGCGGCTACCAAGGCGCGGGGATCGCCTCCTGCGCCAAGCACTTCCCCGGGCACGGGGACACCAGTGTCGACAGCCACACCGGCCTCCCGCTGATCACCCACACCCGTGAGGAGTGGGACCGGATCGACGCCCCGGCCTTCCGCGCCGCCATCGCCGCCGGGATCGACTCGATCATGACGGCGCACATCCAGGTCCCGGCGCTGGACCCGAGCAATGACCCGGCCACGCTCTCCCGTCCGATTCTGACGGGCATCCTCCGCGAGGAGCTGGGGTACGACGGTGTCGTGGTGACCGACGCGCTCAATATGAAGGGCGTACGGACGAAGTACGGCGATGAGCGCATTCCGGTGCTCGCCCTCAAGGCGGGCGTGGACCAGTTGCTCTACCCGGAGGATCTGGCGCTCGCCTGGAACGCGGTGGTGAACGCCGTGCGGGGCGGCGAGCTGACCGAGGAGCGGATCGAGGAGTCGGTCCTGCGGATTCTGCGGCTCAAGGAGAAGCTCGGTCTCCTCGACGACCCCTATGTCACCCACCGGGGAGTGGACCGGACGGTCGGCGTCCGGCGGCATCTCGGTGCCGCCGCCGAGATCGCCGAGCGGACCACGACGGTGCTGGTCAACGAGGGCGGGGTGCTGCCGCTGAACCGGCGCAGGGAGAAGAGGCTGCTGGTGGTGGGGGCCGACCCGAACCCTCCGGTCGCCTCCCATGTCCGGCCGCTCGCCGCGCTCCAGCGGAGCTTCACCGAGCTGGGCTTCACCCCGACGGCCCAGGTCACCGGCACCGCCCCGACCGCTGAGCAGATCGCGGCGGCGGTGGCGGCGGCGCGCGGCGCGGACGCCGTCGTGGTGACCACGCTCAATGTCTCCGCGACGAGCGGTCAGCGGACCCTGGTGGCGGAGCTGCTCGCGACCGGCGTCCCGGTGGTGGCGCTGGCCATCCGCAATCCGTACGACATCGCCCACCTCGGCGCGGTGCCGGCGGCGCTGGCGTCGTACGGGTGGAGTGAGGTGGAGCTGCGGGCGGCGGCCCGGGTGATCGCCGGCCGGGTCGGGCCGGAGGGCCGGCTGCCGGTGCCGGTGTACCGGGCGGGAGCGCCGGGGACGGTGCTGTACCCGATCGGCCACGGCCTGGACTACGACGACTAGGGAGTTTCTTTCGGATCGGGCCGGATCGGTGAGCGGGGTCCGGTGCCAGGGCTCGCGAGCCCGGCACGATCCGAAAGAGACGACCCAGCGGGCCCCGGGCCCCCGGCACGGGTGTGCCGGGGGCCGGAGGGCCGGGAGGCGGGTCCCCGGGGGTTACGGGCGCAGTGCCCGCTCCGCCCTCAGGTCCACCTTGTCCAGCTTCGCGTCGTACTTCGCCAGCGGCTTCGCCGGACCGTCGCTCCGCTTGGCCGCGGCCGGGCCGACGCCCGCCCACTTCTGGATGGTGGTGATGGCCGCGGCGTTCTGCGCGGCGGGCAGCCCGGCCACATTGGCGCCGTGGTTGGCGCCGGGCACGGTGTAGACATAGCTGTCACGGCTGCCCTTGCCCAGCCGGAACGGCTCGGCGCTCCACGGGTCGTTCTGGCCGTTGACGAACATCATCCCGCGGCTGTTGTTCCGCACCCAGCCGTCGATGTCCTTCATGGCGCTGTCCTTGAAGCGCATCGGGATGTCGCGCGGGACGAAGTTCCGCGGCGGCTGGTAGCCGTAGCGGGTGAGCCCCTTGAGGTGCGGCAGCGCGATGTCGGGCGAGCCCAGCTCCGTACCGGCCTGGTAGTAGTACGGCGTGTACGGGGTGAGGCCCTGGTCGGTGTAGAAGGAGAAGCCGGCGATGTCGTCGATCAGCTTGAAGAGATCCTGGTCGGCGAGGTTCTTGGCGACCGGGATCGAGGCGCAGTCGGCGGCCAGGCTGTACTGCCAGAAGCCCCAGGTGAAGTCGAGGACGACGGCCTCGTACGCCCTGTCGAGCGAGCCGACGGTCTTGAAGGTGTACGCGTTGTCGGCCGCGTACTGCTGGTAGATCTTCTGCATCGGTCCGCGCCGGATCAGGGCCTCGCGCTGGACGTTGTCGAGCTTGGTGCGGCACTCCTTGGTGCCGACCTTGGAGAGGAAGCGGTCGTACGCCTTGTCCTCGTCGTTGTCGACGTCGTTCGGGGCGACGTAGGCGACGACACCGTCCATGTCGCGCGGGTAGAACCGCTCGAAGTAGGTGGCGGTCATGCCGCCCTTGGAGCCGCCGGTGGCGATCCAGTTCTCGCTGTAGATCTGCTTCAGCGCGGTGTGGACGCGGTGCTGGTCGCTGGCGGCCTGCCAGATGTCGAGCTTGGACCAGTCGGCGGGGTTGGGCCGGGACGGCGTGAAGAACCGGTACTCCATGGAGACCTGGTTGCCGTCGATGATGGCCGTGGGCTCGCTGCGGCGCGGTGTGGTGCTCAGACCGTAGCCGGAGGTGAAGAAGACGGTGGGCCGGCTGGTGTCCTTGTGCAGCAGGGTGATCCGCTGCTGGAAGGTGCCCTTGGCGGGGTTCCGGTGGTCCACCGGCTGGGTGTAGTTGAGGACGAAGTACCGGTAGCCCGGGTGGGGCTTCTCCTCGATCAGGCTCATGCCCGGTATCGCGAGAACGCGGTCCTTGATGTCCTGAGCGGCGGCCTTCTGGGCCGCCTTGGTGCCTGTCGCGGTCTCCGCGGCGGTGGCCGCTCCCGCGGTCGCTCCGGCCGCGGTCGCGGTGCCGACGAGCATCGCGAACGACAGCACGCCTGTGAGCGCCTTGCGCATGAACCCTCCCCTGACTTCTTCATGTGGGTCGCGGTGAACCTAGCGGTGGTCACACCCGCCCCGCCAGCCCCCACAAGCTGTAACGCACATGAATCCAGTGACAGCCGTGTGACAGAAGGGATCAAAGTGATCAAGGTGGTCAGCAGAGAATCCATCCGGTGGAGCGTCCCACTCCGGACACCTGGCCGGAGGCCCGTACGCAGCGGTTGTGGGCGTGCACCGTGACGGGTCCCGCCTTGCGGGTGAACCGCCCCTTGTCGATCTTGGCGCGTCCGCCGCGCGCCTGGAGGGAGACGCTCATCGACCGGCGCGGTCCGGGCCGTTTGGCGAGGGTGACGGCGCAGGCGGAGCCGCGCTTCTTGTAGACGCGCAGCTCACCGGTGGCGAACTTGACCGTCTTGTCCGGCCGTCCCGAGCAGCCGGCGGGGGCGGGCGGGGCGGCGTACGCGCTGCCGGGGCCGGCGGCGGTGAGGCCGGCCACCGTCATCAGCACGGCGGCGAAGTGCGCGAGCAGCCGTCTCCCGAGGCCCCGTCCCCCGGTCCCCCGGCCCCACGGCCGGCGGCTGCGCGCGGGCTCCTGTCCCCCGAACCGGCGCCCGCGCGCGGGCGCCGTCCCCCTGAGCGTCATCGTCTCTCCCCTCCATGTGATCCTCCGTACTTGCGTACGACGTGCCGACGGCCCCTTTTGGTTGTCGCGAGCGGGCCGAAGTCATCCGGGAGGGGTACCGGGCGCACCCGGTGCTTGCCTTCTCTGCGCATCATGCATCAGGGCGGCGTACGCAGTGGGTCGGAGCCGTCCACGCGCCGGAATCGCGCCGGGAGCCCACCGGGCCGGAATCGCACCGGGCCGGAATCGCGCCGGAATCGCGCCGGGCCCGCCCGGCTCACGACCCGGCCGCTGATCCTGCCCCCGGCTCAGCCGACCACCGCGACCGGCTCGCCCTCCGGCGGCGGCGCGGTGTCCTCGCCGGTGAAGGTCCGCCACAGGGTGGCGTACTGCCCGCCCCTGGCCAGCAGCTCCGCGTGGGTGCCGTCCTCGGCGACCCGTCCATCGGCCATCACCACCACCCGGTCGGCGCGCGCGGCCGTGGTGAGCCGGTGGGCGACGACCAGGGTGGTGCGGCGGCCGGTGAGCCGTTCGGTGGCCTGGCTGACCTGGGCCTCGGTGGCGAGATCGAGGGCGGCGGTCGCCTCGTCGAGCAGGAGTATGTCCGGGTCGACCAGCTCGGCCCGGGCCAGCGCGATGAGCTGGCGCTGACCGGCCGAGAGATTGCGCCCGCGCTCGGAGACCTCGTGCAGATAGCCGCCGTCCAGGGTGGCGATCATGTCGTGGGCGCCGACCGCGCGGGCCGCGGCCTCCACCTCGGCGTCGCTCGCGCCGGACCGCCCGTAGGCGATGGCGTCCCGGACGGTGCCCGCGAAGAGATACGACTCCTGCGGTACGACCCCGAGCCGGTGCCGGTAGGCCGTCATGTCCAGCTCCCGCAGGTCCCGGCCGTCGGCCGTCACCCGTCCCCGGGTGGGGTCGTAGAACCGGGCGACCAGCTTCACCAGCGTGGACTTGCCGGCGCCGGTCTCGCCGACGAAGGCGACGGTCTGCCCGGCGGGTATCCGCAGATCGATCCCGTGCAGGGCGGCCTCGTCGTCCCCGTAGGCGAAGTCGACGCCCTCGAAGGCGAGGTCACCGCTGAGCGAGCGGACCCCGGCGGGTTCCCCGGCGCTCTCGGTGGAGGTCTTCTCCGCCAGCAGCTCCTGGATGCGCCGCACGGACACGGCCGCCTGCTGATAGCCGTCGAAGACCTGCGAGAGCTGCTGCACGGGCGCGAAGAACAGCTCGATGTAGAGGAGATAGGCCACCAGCGCACCGGTGGTGAGGGTGCCGGCCTCGATCCGGCCCGCGCCGACGATCAGCACCGCGGCGGCGGCGACCGACGACAGCAGCTGCACGAAGGGGAAGTAGACGGAGATCAGCCACTGGCCCCTGACCCGGGCCTGCCGGTAGCTGTCGCTGCCGGCCACATAGCGCTCGTTGCCCGCGCGCTCGCGGCGGAACGCCTGCACGATCCGCAGCCCGGAGACGGACTCCTGGAGATCGGCGTTGACGACGCTGACCCGGTCGCGGGCGAGTTCGTACGCCTTCACGGACTGCTTGCGGAAGAAGTACGTACCGAAGATCAGCACCGGCAGGGTCGCGAAGACCACCAGCGCCAGCGAGACATCGATGACGACCAGCGCCACCATGATCCCGAAGAAGGTGACCACCGAGACGAAGGCGGTGACCAGGCCCGTCTGGAGGAAGGTGGAGAGCGCGTCCACATCGGTGGTCATCCGGGTCATGATCCGACCGGTCAGTTCGCGCTCGTAGTAGTCGAGCCCGAGCCGCTGGAGCTGGGCGAAGATCCGCAGGCGTACGGAGTACAGCACCCGCTCGCCGGTGCGGCCGGTCATCCGGATCTCGCCGGTCTGGGCGATCCACTGCACCAGCACGGTGAGCAGCGCCAGCAGGGAGGCCGTCCACACGGCGGCGAGGGCGGCCTGCTCCACGCCCTGGTCGATGCCGTGCCGGATCAGCACGGGCAGCAGCAGTCCCATCCCCGCGTCCACGGTGACCAGCAGCAGGCTCAGCAGCAGCGGCAGCCCGAAGCCGCGCAGCAGCATCCGGATGCCCCGGCCCTCGCCGTGCGACCGCTCGGTGCCGGTGGCCCGCCCCTCGTCGACGGCGGGGGTGTCATCGGCCGGCGGCAGGGCCGCGACCTGGGCGAGCAGCTCGGGTGTCGCACCGGGTTCGGTCCTCTCCCCGGGGCTCTCGTCGCGCACCCAGAGGCGGGGGGTGATGCCGCGCTCGGCGTCGAACTCGGCGTCCAGCTCCTCCCGTACGGTCCGCTCGCGGTCCGGCGCCGGCTCCGCGTCCAGGGGCGGGGCGTGGCCCGGGGAGACCGCGCCCAGCTCGTGCGGGTCGGTCAGCAGCTTGCGGTAGAGGGCCGAGCGGGCGGTCAGCTCGTCATGGGTGCCGATGTCGGTGAGGCGTCCGCCGTCCAGGACGGCGATCCGGTCGGCGAGGCCCAGGGTGGAGCGGCGGTGGGCGATCAGCAGGGTGGTGCGGCCCGCCATGACCGCGCGCAGGGCCTCGTGGATCTCGTGCTCGACGCGGGCGTCCACGGCGGAGGTGGCGTCGTCGAGGAGGAGGAGCCGGGGGTCGGTGAGGATGGCGCGGGCGAGCGCGACGCGCTGCCGCTGGCCGCCGGAGAGGGTGAGGCCGTGCTCGCCGACCCTGGTCTCGTACCCGTCGGGCAGTTCGCCGATGAAGCGGTCGGCCTGGGCGGCGCGGGCGGCGGCCTCGATCTCGGCGGGGGTCGCGTCGGGCTTTCCGTAGGCGATGTTGGCGCCCACGGTGTCGGAGAAGAGGAAGCTGTCCTCGGGGACGAGGCCGATGGCGGCGCGCAGCGAGTCGAGGGTCAGCTCGCGCACATCGTGGCCGCCGACGAGGACGGCGCCGTGGGTGACGTCGTAGAACCGGGGCAGCAGCAGCGAGACGGTGGACTTGCCGCTGCCGGAGGCGCCGACGACGGCGACGGTCTCGCCCTCGCGGATCTCCAGCGAGAAGCCGTCGAGGACCGGCCGGTCCGGGTCGTAGCCGAAGGTCACCCCGTCGAACTCCACGGTCGCGGGCGCGTCGGCGGGCAGCTCCCTGGTGCCGTCCTGGAGGGCCGGCTCGGTGTCGATCAGCTCCAGGACGCGCTCCGCGCCCGCCCGGGCCTGCTGGCCCACGGTGAGGACCAGGGCGAGCATCCGCACCGGGCCGACGAGCTGGGCGAGATAGGCGGAGAAGGCGACGAAGGTGCCCAGGGTGATCTGGCCCCGGGTGGCGAGCCAGCCGCCGGTGGCGAGCATGGCGACCTGGCCGAGGGCGGGCACGGCCTGGAGGGCCGGGGTGTAGCGGGAGTTGAGCCTGATGGTGCGCAGCCGGCCGGCGAAGAGCCTGCGGCTCGCGGCGCGCAGCTTGCCGGCCTCCTGCTGCTCCTGGCCGAAGCCCTTCACGACCCGGACGCCGGAGACCGCGCCGTCCACGACTCCGGCGACGGTGGCGGCCTGGCTCTGCGCGTACCAGGTGGCGGGGTGCAGCCGGACGCGGCTGCGCTTGGCGATCCACCAGATGGCGGGGGCGACGGCGAGGGCGATCAGGGTCAGCGGCAGGGAGAGCCACGCCATGATCACGAGGGAGATCAGAAAGAGGAGGAAGTTCCCGATGGTCATCGGGAGCATGAAGAGCAGACCCTGGATGAGCTGGAGGTCGCTGGTGGCGCGGCCGACGACCTGGCCGGTGGAGAGTTCGTCCTGACGGCGGCCGTCGAGCCGGGTGATCGTCGCGTACATGTCGGTGCGCAGATCGTGCTGGACGTCGAGGGCGAGCCGGCCGCCGTAGTAGCGGCGGATGTAGGTCATGACGTAGACCACGAGGGCCGCGCATATGAGCAGACCGGTCCAGACGGCGAGGGAGCGGCTCCCGTCGCCGATGACATCGTCGATGACCACCTTGGTGATCAGCGGCACCAGCGCCATGACGCCCATGCCCGCGAGGGACGAGCCGAGGGCGAGGATCACATTGCGCCGGTATCTCCAGGCGTATCCGGTGAGCCGCCGGGCCCAGCCGCGCCCGCCCCCGGGTGTGCGGCCATCGGCGCTCCCCGCGCCCTCCGCCTGTCCCGCCGCTGCCTTCGCCGCCGCCACGTGGTGCCTCCCGTCGGATCTGTCCCGCCGGAAGGCACCAACGCCCCGGACAGCGGATTTCATCCCGCTGTAACAAATCCCCGGGGTCAGCGAGGAGCGGAGACGGCGTCCCGCGCGGGGCTCTCGGGCGTCGCCGGGAGCGCCTCGCGCGCCACAGTGGGCGGCACGTAGGCCGTGCGCGCCGGAGCCTTCGGGTTGAGGCCCTTGTGGATGGCGCGGGAGACGGCCTGGACGCTGTTGATCCCGTCGTTCATGGACTTGTTGCCGTGGGTGAGGACGGTGATCGTGTAGTGGTGGCCCTTGCCGGTGAAGGCGCCGATGGAGTGGACCCGCCAGCCGTGGGTCTTCCGGGGCAGCCAGCCGTTCTTGACCTGGACGGTCGCGGTGGCGGGGGCGCCGGCCGGGGTGCCCCAGCGCTGGTCCCTGACGACCTCGCGCATCAGCTTGAGGGCGTAGGCGCGCGAGGCGTCGGTGAGGACCGGGTTCCTGGTGGTCAGCCGGGCGAGGAACCGCTGCTCGTCACGGGCGGTGATCTGGGTGAGGCCCCAGTAGCCGCCGGCGCCGGGGACGGTCTGGGTCATCTCGGCCGCGGTGAGGAAGCGCTTGATCTTGGTCATGCCGAGCTGCTTCCACAGGGTGGTGGTGGAGGCGTTGTCCGACTTGGTGATCATGGCCTTGGCGAGGGACTGCTCGCGCGAGGTCAGCTTGCGCTTGGAGCGCTGGGCGTCGTGCAGCAGCGCGCCCAGGACGGTGGCCTTGACGACGCTGGCCGAGTCGAACTTCGTGGACGCCCGCAGGGAGCAGCTCGTCCCGGTGACGGCGTCGTCGACCTGGAAGGCGATGGTGCCCTTGCGGTTCTTGAGGGCGGCGGTGATGTCCTTCTTGAGCTTGGCGGCGAGCCCGGACTTCTTGGAGACGCAGCTGACCTGCGGGGCAGCCGCTGCCGCGGGGGTGGCGGTCGCGGTGACCGGTATGAGCACGGCGGCGGCGAGCAGGACGGCGAGGGCCCGGCCGCGCGGGGCCGTTCGGTGGTGAGTCATGGAGGTTCCCCATCCCCTGGTGCATGGTGGCGGGTGCCCCACTGCGGGCACCCGCCACTCATGACCAACGGGAAACGGGATGGTTGTACGACAATCCTCGGCCCGGCCGAACGGTTACGGACCGGTGACACGCGTGGACGCGCGGGTCAGAGATTGCGGTGCACGGCGCGGGAGACGGCCTCTATCGTCCGGACGCCCTGGCTCATGTCCGCGTTGTCCTGGGTGAGGACGGTGATCGTGTAGTCGCGCCCCGGGCCGGTGAAGGCGCCGATGGAGTGCACCCGCCAGCCGCGGGTGGCGCGGGGCAGCCAGCCGTTCTTGAGGTGCGCGGTGGTGTGCGCGGGGGCGCCGGCGGGGGTGCCCCAGCGCTGGTCCGGGGTGACCTCGCGCATCAGCGTGAGCGCGTAGGCCCGCGAGCGCCCGCTCAGCGGCCCGCCGTCGCCGGTCAGCAGCGCCAGGAGTCTGCCCTGGTCACGGGCGGTGATCCGGGTGAGCCCCCAGTAGTCGCCGGCGCCGGGGACGGTGCTCTTCATCCCGGCGGCCCTCAGGAACCGTTCGACCTTCGCGACCCCGAGCTGCCGCCAGAGCGCGGTGGTGGAGGCGTTGTCCGAAGCGGTGATCATCGCCCGCGCGAGCCCCCGCTCCCGCTCGCTCAGCCGCCGCCCCTGCCGCTGCGCGTCCAGCAGCAGCGCCCCGAGGACCGTCACCTTCACGACACTCGCCGAGTCGAAGGCCCGATCGGCGCCCAGCTCGCAGCTGGTGTCGGTGACCCGGTCGTGCACATACACGGCGGTGGACGCGTCGCGGGCGCCGACGGCGTCGAGTATGTCCCGCCCGAGGCGGTAGGCGAGTTCCACATCCATGGAGGTACAGGCGACTTCCGGCTCGGCCGGGGCCGCGGCCGCGGCGGCGGGTAAGGGAAGGAGCATCGGGGTGAGGAGCAGGGCGGAGGTGCGGAGTCTTCTGCGTATGCCTGAGCGGCTTGCCATGGGGCCCCCTTGGTGAGGGGTCCATTGACGCATGGGTGGCTGTGAAGGGGAGGGGGGTTCGGGGCGGTTCAGGGGGTGAAGTCGTACTCCAGGATGTAGGCGGAGGAGTCGAGGACCATGTCGTTCACCTCGACGGCCCACCCCTCCCCGGTGAAGGCGGTCCGGCAGATCAGCACCACGGGCGTGCCCGTCGGCAGGGAGAGCCAGTCGGCCTCCGCCGGGGAGGGCATCCGGGAGCGGATCTCCTCGCGGAAGCGGACCGGTGTGTGGCCGAGTTCAGCGAGCCGGGCGTAGATGCCGCCGGGTCCGGTATTGGTCTCGGTGATGGCGGTGCCCGCCACGAGTTCGGCATCGAGATACGAGGTGGCGAGCATGACGGGCCGCCCGTCGAGCGCGAACCGCCGTCTGCGCACACACGCGGACGCGCCTTCGTCGAGCCCCAACAGACGGCGGACCGAATCCGGCGGCTCCTCCTCGGTCACCGAGACCGAATCGACCTCCAGGTCCCAGCCCTTGGCGTCGACCGCCCAGACCGAACGGCCCTCGCCCCACAGCCCCGCCGAGAGCCGCTGGACGCCCCGGCGCCGGATCGGCCGGTACTCGCGCACGAAAACGCCCGCGCCTTTTCTCGCCTCGGCGAGACCCTCCGTCTGGAGCACGCCGAGAGCCTGCCTGGCCGTCATCCGGGCGACGGTGTGGGTGGCCATCAGATCGTTCTCACCCGGCAGCCGGTCTCCGGGGCCGTACTGGCCGGTCTCGATGGCGGCCTTCAGTTCGAGGGCGATGCGCTGGTACTTGGGCTGTCGGCCGCTGCCCTGGCTTGCCACGTGGAGCCCTCCCTGATCATCTCTACGAATCCTATGAAGACCCCCTTGAATTCGCCGCCGCTTACCCGAACGACACACGTCCGGATTCGAACGTCTCTAGAGATGACTTGACTCCGGAGTGTGCATCGCTGTTCACTCAGCGCATCTCTAGAGATGCGTCGGTCCGTACTGCGATCCTGCGGAGGCTCCCGTGTCCAGCACCAACACCACCGAAGCCGGTAGGCAATTCCCTCGCACCCCGCGCAGCGCCCCCCGCGCCCGCGCCTTCCTGCGGGAGCGGCTCACCGCCTGGGGCATCACCGGCGAAGCCGTCTGCACCGCCGAGCTGTTGCTCTCCGAACTGGTCTCCAACGCCGTCCGGCACGCCCCCGTCCCGCCCGGCCGGGAGATCGGCGTACGGCTCGCTCTCGATGACGGCATCCTCCGACTGGAGGTCGCCGACACCGACGACCGCCGCCCCGAGCCCCGGCCGGCGGAGGCCGATGCCGAGGACGGGCGGGGGCTCGCGATCGTGAGTGCGCTCGCGGAGGGGTGGGGGTGGGTGCCCCGGGCGCACGGGATCGGGAAGACCGTGTGGGCGGAGCTGAAGATCCGGTAGCCGGGCCCCGCTCAGAGGTGCGTCGGGGCGAACATCCGCAGCAGCGCCGGCAGCACCACCACCGACGGGCCCGGTTCCGCGAGGGCCTTCGTGAGGTCGTCCGTCAGGGTCTCGGGGGTGGTGCGCACCGCCGGGACGCCGAAGGATTCGGCGAGGGACACGAAGTCCGGGCGGGACAGTTCCGTGGCCGTCGCCTCGCCGAAGGCCTCGGTCATGTACTCGCGGAGGATGCCGTAGCCGCCGTCGTCGACGATCAGCCAGGTCACCGGGGAGCCGTACTGCTTCGCGGTGGCCAGTTCGGCGATCGAGTACATCGCGCCGCCGTCGCCGGAGACCGCCAGTACCGGGCGGGTGGGGTCGGCCGCCGCCGCGCCGAGGGCGGCCGGGAAGCCGTAGCCGAGGCCGCCCGCGCCCTGGGCGGAGTGCATGGTGTTGGGGCGGCGGGCGTCGAAGGCGGACCAGGCCCAGTAGGCGAGGATCGTCATGTCCCAGAAGCTGGGGGCGTCGTCGGGCAGCGCCCGGCGGACCGAGTCGAGGACGCTCCGCTCCAGGGTGAGCCCCTGGGCGCCGATCCGCTCCCGCACCCGGGCGAGGACCGCGCTCACCCGCTCGGGCGCCGTGGGGTCCGGCCGCTCGTCCACCGTCTCCAGGAGGGCGGAGAGCGCGAGCCGGGCGTCCGCGTGGATGCCGATGCCCGCGTGGTTGGACTCCAGCTTCCCCGCGTCGGCCTCGATCTGGATCACCCGGCCGCGCGGGGCGAAGGTGTGGTAGTTCGAGGAGAGTTCGCCGAGGCCGGAGCCGACCACCAGCAGGACGTCCGCGTCCTCCAGGAAGTCCGTGGTGTGCCGGTCCTCCAGCCAGGACTGGAGCGAGAGCGGGTGCTCCCAGGGGAAGGCGCCCTTGCCGCCGAAGGTGGTGACCACGGGCGCGGCGATCCGTTCGGCGAGCGCGCGCAGCTTCCCGGAGGCGTCCGAGCGCACCACCCCGCCGCCCGCGATGATCGCGGGCCGCTCGGCCCCGGAGAGCAGATGCGCGGCGAGCGCGGTCAGCTCGGGGCGCGGCAGCACGTCCTCGGGAGTGGCGTCCATCGCGGTGACGACCGGCAGCACGGTCTCGGCGAGCAGCACGTCCTGCGGGATCTCCACCCACACCGGCCCGTGCGGGGCGGTGAGCGCCGACTGCCAGGCTGCGGCGATCGCCGACGGGATCTGGGAGGCGGTACGGGCGGTGTGGACGGACTTGACGACGTCCCGGAACGACGCCTGCTGGTCGCGGAGTTCATGGAGATAGCCGTGGCGTCCGCCGCCGAGCCCGGCGGCGGGGATCTGGCTGCCGATGGCGAGCACGGGCGCCGACCCCGCCGCCGCCTCCTGGAGCGCGGCGAGCGACATCAGCGCGCCGGGGCCGGTGGAGAGCAGCAGCGGCGCGACCTCGCCGGTGATCCGGCCGTACGCGTCGGCGGCGAAGCCCGCGTTGTTCTCGACCCGGAGCCCGACATAGGTGAGCGAGGAGCGGCGCAGCGCGTCGAACATCCCCAGCGCGTGCTGCCCGGGGAGGCCGAAGACCGTGGTCGCGCCGAGACCCTGGAGGGTCTCGATCACCAGGTCGCCGCCGTTGCGCCCGGGGGGCGGGTTGAGGGCGGCCTCGGTCTGCGCGGCCGTGGGCCGCAGCTCCACATCGTGGTCGTGGGTCACCGGCCCGCCCTCCCGGCGGCGATCTGGCGGGACATGATCGTGGTCAGCTCGTACGCGGTGTGGGAGGCGGCCACGGCGGTGATCTCGGCGTGGTCGTAGGCGGGCGCGACCTCCACCACATCGGCCGAGACCAGGTTGCAGGAGGCCAGCCCGCGCAGGATCTCCAGCAGCTCGCGGGAGGTCATTCCGCCGGCCTCGGGGGTGCCGGTGCCGGGCGCGTGCGCCGGGTCGAGGCAGTCGATGTCGATGGAGATGTAGAGCGGGCGGTCCCCGATGCGCTGGCGGAGCTGGTCGGCGACCTCGTCGGCGCCCCGGCGGTAGACATCGGCGGAGGTGACGATGCCGAAGCCGAGCTTCTCGTCCTCGGTCAGGTCCCCCTTGCCGTAGAGGGGGCCCCGGATGCCGACGTGGGAGAGGGCGGAGGTGTCGAGGATGCCCTCCTCGACGGCCCGGCGGAAGGGGGTGCCGTGGGTGTACTCGGCGCCGAAGTAGGTGTCCCAGGTGTCGAGGTGGGCGTCGAAGTGGAGCAGCGCGACCGGGCCGTGCCTCTTGGCGACGGAGCGCAGCAGCGGCAGGGCGATGGTGTGGTCGCCGCCGAGGGTCATCAGCCGGGCGCCGGTGGAGAGCAGGTCGTCGGCGGCGGCCTCGACGGTCTCCACCGCCTCGTTGATGTTGAAGGGGTTGGCCGCTATGTCCCCGGCGTCGGCGACCTGGGCGAGCGCGAAGGGCGAGGCGTCCTGCGCGGGGTTGTAGGGGCGCAGCAGCCGGGAGGCCTCGCGGATGGCGTTGCCGCCGAAGCGGGCGCCGGGCCGGTAGGAGACCCCGGCGTCGAAGGGCACGCCGACGACGGCGACATCGGCGCTGCCGACCTCGTCGAGCCGGGGCAGCCGGGCGAACGTGGCGGGCCCGGCGTACCGGGGGACACGGGACGAGTCGACGGGGCCGCGCGGCTGCTCGGTGCTGCTCATGGTCTGCCTTCTTTCCAACGCTTCGCTGCGTTTTCCGACTCTAGTCAGGGAGGTGGTTCGGGGCGACGGCGGCCGGGGGCACGGCCCGCGGTTCCTCGCCCTCCGGCTCCTCGCCGCCCCGGCCGGCGAGCCGCTCCCGCCAGCGGGCGAGGACGGCCGCGTCGGTGGGCTCGGTGAGGAGGGAGACGGCGACATAGACGGCGAGGGAGGCGAGGAGCCCGTACATCACGGGTTCGGTGGCGAGGATTCCGTACCCCGCCATCAGCCCGATCACGGCGGCGCCGCCGACGGCGACGGCGGCCAGCGCGCCCTGGACGGTGCCGCGCTTCCACAGCAGTCCGCCGAGGATGGGGACGAGGAGTCCGCCGACGAGGAGGTTGTACGCCACGGTCAGCGCCTCGACGACATCGTTGAGGGCGATGGCGATGGCGATCACGGCGACACCCATGACGAGGATGAAGACGCGGTTGCCCCGGACCTCGTCGTGGTCGGCGGCGGGCGCGTCGCGGGAGGTGAGGCCGCGCAGCCGGGACCAGATGTCGTTGTTGGCGACGGTGGCGCAGGCGATCAGCGCGCCGGACGAGGTGGACATCACGGCGGCGAGCGCGGCGGCCAGCACCAGCCCGCGCACCCCCATGGGCAGCTCGTCCCTGACGATCAGCGCGAAGGCGTCATCGGGGTTGTCGAGGTCGGGGTAGAGCACCTTGGCGGCGGTGCCGATCATCGCTCCGGCGATGGCGTAGACGAGACAGTAGGTGCCGGCGGCGGCGCCGCCCCAGCGGGCGACCTTGTCGCCGCGCGCGGTGAAGACCCGCTGCCAGATGTCCTGTCCGATGAGCATGCCGAAGGTGTAGATCAGGACATAGGTGAAGATCGTCTCACCGCCGATGCCGAGCGGCGCGAAGTACTCGGCGGGCAGCTCCGCCCTCATCTCGCTGAAGCCGCCGGCCTTGACGACCGCGATCGGCAGCAGGAGCAGCAGGATGCCGACCGTCTTCACGACGAACTGCACCATGTCGGTGAGGGTGATCGACCACATGCCGCCGAGGGTGGAGTAGGCGACGACGACGGCCCCGCCGAGGATGATGGAGAGGGTCCGGTTCAGGTCGAAGATGACATCGAAGATCGTGGCGTAGGCGATGGTCGAGGTGACCGCGAGCATCAGGGTGTACGCCCACATCACCACGCCCGAGATCACCCCGGCCCGGCCGCCGTACCGCAGATCGAGCATCTCGGAGACGGTGTAGACCTTCAGCCGGGCGATCCGGGCGGAGAAGAAGACGGAGAGGGCGAGGAGTCCGAGGCCGATGGTGAAGACCATCCAGGCGCCGGAGAGGCCGTGCTTGTAGCCGAGGCCGACGCCGCCGATGGTGGAGGCGCCGCCGAGGACGATGGCGGCGATCGTGCCCGAGTACATCCAGGGGCCGAGGCGGCGTCCGGCGACGAGGAACTCGCTCTTGGACCGGGCTCGGCGCATGCCCCACCAGCCCATGCCGAGCATGGCGGCCAGATAGACGACGATCACCGCGTAGTCGACAGCCATCGGATTCCCTCCCTCTCTCGCGTCGCCCGGGCCGGCCGGGTGGGCCGGATCGGGCCGGGCCGATCGGCCGGGGGCGGCCCGGGTCTCGTTGCCCCCTGACGGTAGGTGGCCGGAAAGCGGCGTTGAAGTGTACGTTTCCTCCATATTCGATGACGCCGATGGATGGACTGTCCATGCCGGATGCCACAGCGCTCCCTCCGACCCCGCCGGTCCCGCTGACCGCGCTGCTCGCCCATGAGGAGCTGGGGCTGCGGCAGATCGCCGGCCCCCGGGCGGCGGAGGCGGGCACGGGGGCGGCGGTGCACTGGGTGCACACCTCGGAGATGGCGGACCCGTATCCGTATCTCCTCGGCGGGGAGCTGCTGCTGAGCGCGGGGGTGCTGCTGGCCGACCCGGAGCTGTACGTCCGCCGGATCACCGCCGCGCGGGCGGCGGCGCTCGGGTTCGGGGTGGCGCCGGTGCACGACACGGTCCCGGCGGGGCTGATCGAGGCGTGCGACCGGTACGGGCTGCCGCTGCTCGAAGTGCCGCCGAGGACGACCTTCACGGCGGTGGCGCGGGCGGTGTGGCGGCTGATGGCCGAGGAGCGCCACCGGGAGCTGCGCCGGGTGACGCGGGCGCAGCAGGGTCTGGCGACGGCGGCGGCCCGCCCGGACCCGGTCCCCGCGGTCCTCGCCCAGCTCGCGGCGCACCTGGGCGGCCGGGCGGTGCTGCTGAGCCGCGCGGGCGCCGAACTCGCCACGGCGGGCCGCGCCCCCGGCCCCGCCGCCCGCGCGGCCCTGCTCGCCCTGGCCCGGGTGGTGAGCCCCGCCCGGGAGGCGTCCTCCGCACCGGAGGCGGCCCCCGGCCGGGAGAGCGGGCCCGCGCCGGGTTCGCCGGGCGCCCGCGCCACGGGTCTCCCGGCGCAGGGGAGCGCCGGCGGTCCCGGCGCGGAACGCGCGCGGCGGGCGGCGCCCCCGCACACGTCTCCCGGTCGCCCCGGGCGGGAGGGCGGCCCCGAGGCGGGCAGCGCCCCGGCACCCGGCACCCCCGGGGGCGGCACCCCGCCGGACGGCACCCGCCCCGGGAGCGGCCCGGCCGCCGGCGCGCCGGCGGCCCGCGCCCCCGGGAGCGGCGGCGAGGCCCGGCACGCCCCCGGCAGGGGGTCCACCGGGCCCGTGCCCGCGTCCGCCAGTGACACCGTCGACGGGGTCCATCTCAGCGCCTACGCCCTCGCGGGCGGCGAGGGCCTGGTGCTCGGGCTGGCGAGCCCCGGGCGGGAGGCCGGGGACCACACGGTCGCCGGGGTCGCCGTCGTCCTGCTCTCGCTGCTCACGGCCGAGCACCAGGGGCTCGACAGCGCCGGTCGCGGTGCGGCGCTGGTACGGCTGATGCTGGGGGCCGGGGCCGTGGAGGCGGCCCGGCTGCTGGGGTCGGAGCGGTGGACGGTGGTGCACGCGCGCGGCGGCGGCCCCGCCCCGCTGGCCGCGCCCGCGCTGGGGGCGGCGCTCGGGAGCGCGCTGGTGGACACGGGCGAGGACGGGACCGTACGCGTACTGCTGCCGTCGCCTGCCGCCCCCGAACCGGCGGCGCGGCCCGGCTGGGTCCTCGGGGTCAGCGACCCGGTGGAAGCGGAGCATCTCGCGGCGGCCGACGCCCAGGCGGCGCAGGCCCTGCGCCGGGCGCTGGCCACCGGCCGCGGCCTGGTCCGCCACCGGGGCACGGGGCCGGCGGCGCTGCTGACCTGGCAGGAGGCATCGGCCCACGCCCGGCTGCGCCTCGCCCCGCTCACCGGCTCCCCAGCGCTCGTCGAGACCCTGCGCGGCTGGCTCTCCCTGCACGGGAGCTGGGACCGGACGGCCGCGGCGCTGGGTGTGCACCGCAACACGGTCCGCCAGCGCGTCGCGCGCTGCGCGGCGCTCCTGGCCGAGGACCTGGACGACGCGGACGTACGGATGGAGCTGTGGTTCGCCCTGCGCTCGCTCCCCTGAGCCCGGCCCGCCGCCCCGGGACCCCCGTGAACCCCCGGAGCCCCCGGACAGCGAAACAGCGGTGCCCGCCGGCCCGGCCCTCGCGGACCGGCCCGGCGGGCACCCCGGGTGTGGTTCTACGCCTCCGGCAGCCGCTGTTCGGCCTTGGGCCCCGGCTTGGTCTTGACGAACTTCAGGCCGATGACGCACAGGATGATCCCGCCGAGGAACAGCCCCTTGAGCACGGAGGCGGGCTCCTCACCGGTGAGCATGGCGTAGAGGACCGTCAGGGCGGCCCCGACCCCGATCCAGACCGAGTAGGCCACGCTGATCGGAATCCGGCTCATGGCATAGGCGAGACCCGCCATGCTGAGCGCCAGCCCGACGAAGAAGACGACGGCGGGACCCGTTTTGCTCAGTCCGTCGGAGAGACCGAGGGCCGTGGCCCAGACGGCCTCGAACACGGCACTGATGAGAAGAATCGCCCAGGGCATCAGCTGACCGCCTTCAGTCCGACGACACAGCCGATGAGGCCCAGCAGCAGGACCACCCGCCCGGTGGAGGCGCGCTCCTGGCCGGTCACCATGGCCCAGACGGCCGTGAGCACCGCTCCGATGCCGACCCAGACGGCGTACGCGGTCCCGGTGGGAAGGCTCTTCATGGCGAAGGCCAGACCCGTCATGCTCGCCGCGAGGGCGACACCGAAGACGACGGTCGGAATGGGGCGCTTGAAGTTCTTGGACGCGGACAGCGCTGTGGCCCAGACGGCCTCCAGCACTCCTGATACGACGAGAATGAACCACGCCATGACGGAACCGACCTCCCAGTGGCCAGTCTTGTCGCTGAGCGGGTACTGATCCGTCGTCCGCAGGCCCCATCGGGGGCCTCACCTCCTTGTATAGCACAGCGGACCGGCGCTCCGGCCGTCCGCCCGCGGCGCCGGCGGGTGCCTCCGGTCACTGTGATGTGCGCGGCTTTCCCTGGACAGGGGCGGTAACCGCCCGGTAACTTCACTCTCCAGCCTGAGCAAGCGCTTAGTCGTGCGCCCGCTCACCCCAATCCGCCCAGGGAGGCGTCCGTGCGCCGCAGCGTCTACAACGAGGACCACGAGGCATTCCGGGAGACCGTCCGCGCCTTCATCGAGGCCGAGGTCGTCCCCGTGTACGACGAGTGGTACGCGGCGGGCCAGGCGCCCCGCGACTTCTACACCAAACTCGGCGAGCTGGGCATATTCGGCATCGAGGTGCCGGAGGAGCACGGCGGCGCGGGCCAGGAGTCGTTCAAGTTCCAGGCGATCATCTCCGAGGAGACCGCCCGCGCGGGCGTCTCCTTCGGCGGCTCCGGGGTGCATGTCGCGCTCTGCCTCCCCTACCTCCTCGCGTACGGGACACAGGAGCAGAAGAAGCGCTGGCTCCCCGACTTCGTCTCCGGCGCGGCGATGTACGCCATCGCCATGACCGAGCCCGGCACCGGCTCGGACCTGGCGGGCATGAAGACCACCGCCCGGCTCTCGGACGACGGCTCGCACTACCTCCTCAACGGCTCGAAGACCTTCATCACCGGAGGCGTCCACGCGGACCGCGTCATCGTCTGCGCGCGCACCGCCGCCCCCACGGAGGAGGACCGCCGCCACGGCATCTCGCTCTTCGTCGTGGACACCGCGCTGGAGGGGTACGCGGTCGGCCGCCGGCTCGACAAGCTCGGCCTGAAGACCTCCGACACCGCCGAACTCTCCTTCACCGATGTCAGGGTCCCGGCGCGGGACCTGCTCGGCGAGGAGAACCAGGGCTTCTCCTACCTCGGCCAGAACCTCCCGCAGGAGCGGCTGGCCATCGCGGTCGGCGCGTACGCCCAGGCGTCCGCCGCGATCCGCTTCACCCAGGCGTACGTCCAGGACCGCACGGTCTTCGGACAGCCGGTGGCCGCCTTCCAGAACACCAAGTTCGAACTGGCCGCCTGCAAGGCCGAGGTGGACGCGGCGGAGGCCGTCGTCGACCGGGCCCTGGAGGCGCACGACACGGGCGAGCTGTCGGCGGCGGAGGCGGCGTCCGCGAAGCTCTTCTGCACCGAGGTGGCCCACCGGGTCATCGACCGCTGCCTCCAGCTGCACGGCGGCTACGGCTATATGAACGAGTACCCGATCGCACGGCTGTACGCGGACAACCGGGTCAACCGGATCTACGGCGGGACCAGCGAGGTCATGAAGTCGATCATCGCCAAGTCCATGGGGCTCTAACCCCTTGGCCGGCCCTCGGAACAACCTCCCGGACAACCCCCCGAACAGCGCCCTGGACGAGCTGCTCGATCTGCTGGACGTGGAGCGGATCGAGCGGGACATCTTCCGGGGCCAGTCGCGCATGGCGCTCGTGCCCCGGGTGTTCGGCGGCCAGGTCGCCGCCCAGGCCCTGGTCGCCGCGGGCCGCACCGTCCCCGGGGAGCGCCCGCCGCACTCCCTGCACGCGTACTTCCTGCGCGCCGGCGACCCGGGCGCGCCCATCGTCTACACCGTCGACCGCATCCGCGACGGCCGCTCCTTCACCACCCGGCGGGTGGTCGCGGTCCAGCACGGCCGGCCGGTCTTCCATCTGTCGGCGTCGTTCCAGGTGTACGAGGAGGGCCTGGAGCACCAGTCGGCGATGCCGGCCGCGCCCGACCCGGAGTCCCTGCCGACGGCCGCCGAGATCCTGCCGTCGTACGCGGCCAACTTCACCGGTCCGGACGTGGTGGAGAAGCTGCTCAGGGCGCGGGCCGCGGTCGATCTGCGCTATGCCCAGCCGCCCCCGTACGGACAGGTCGGCGAGGAGCGCGAACCGCGCTCCCAGGTCTGGTTCCGCACCACCGGGAAGCTGGTGGACGATCCGCTGCTCCATGTCTGTCTGGCCACCTATGTCTCGGACATGACGCTGCTCGACTCGGTGCTCCTGGCGCACGGGCGCGGCGGCTGGGCGGTGGGCGATGTGGTGGGCGCGTCGCTGGACCACGCGATGTGGTTCCACCGGCCGTTCCGGGCGGACGAGTGGCTGCTGTACGACCAGGAGTCCCCGACCTCCTCGGGCGGGCGGGGGCTCGGCCAGGCGCGGATCTGGACCCGGGAGGGGCGGCTGGCGGTGTCGGTGATCCAGGAAGGGGTCGTCCGGGTGCCGCGCCCGGACCGGGGGGACTGAACCACCGCCCGGACCGGAAGGGCCGGTTGGGGGCGGGCGGGCCGTTGGGGGCGGGCGGCGCTCAGGGCAGCCGGTGCCCGTGGGTGACCCGTTCCACGCCGTAGTAGTCGGCGACACAGCCGGCGGGCCAGCTCCCGTGCTTCCCGAACGGCTCGCCCATCGCGGCGACCGAGGTCGGTGTGTACGGAAGGGTCTCCGCGCCGCCCGCCGCCTGGACCCGCATCCACCGGTCCTGACGGTCCCAGGCGCGGGCCCGCGCCTCCATCTCCCCGCCGAGCTGCCCGAGGGGGACGGCGAGCCCCAGACAGCAGACGGCGCCGGCCGCCACCCCGGCCGCTCCCACCGCCCGGGGCGTCCGGGCGGACCGGGCGCGGGCGCGCACCGCCCGTCCCAGCAGGGTCCCGGCGCCGACGAGCAGGACGACGTACAGCAGCAGGTAGTCGTTCCAGGCCCGTGAGACGGTCGCCGTCCCCGCGCCGAAGACGGGGTAGGCGATCACGGTGCAGAGGTAGCCGGAGACGAGGAAGGCCGCCGCCCCGGCGGCGGCGAGCGTCCGGCGGTGGACGAGGACCACCGACGGCCCCGCCCCGCCGCCCCGGCAGACCAGCCCCAGCACCACCCCGGCGGCGACGGCGCCCAGGTACTGCCAGGTGGTGAGGAGGGTGGCGAGGATCTGCCCGAAGGCGTCGAGCGCACCGGTGAGGGACTCGGGGGCGAACATCGAGGCGTTGGCGCCGTACCGCTCCCGGCGGTTGCGGGAGCCGGGCGAGGCGAGCAGCACCACCGTCCCGGTGGCGGTCCCCGCGAGACCGGCCAGACACCAGGCCCGCGCGTATCCCCGCCGGACCCCGGTGACGAGCCGGCGGCCCAGCGGCAGCACCGTGCCGAGCACCACGAACCCGACGACGGCCGCCGCCTCCGAGAGGGTGGCCAGCAGGGCCCCCGCCAGGAACACGGCGGCGAGCGCGGCCCGCCGGCCGGAGCGCGTCCGGGCGAGCAGCAGCGGCAGGACGGCGGCGCAGGCGAGCACGGGCGCCAGGGTGTGCGAGACCGCCGAGGCGGGCCAGTAGAACGTCTTGTACGTGTTGGGGCTGGCGAGCAGGAAGACCGCCGCCACCGTCGACGCCACCAGCAGGGGGACACCGCGCGGCGTCCGCAGACCGGCCCGGCGCAGCGCGAGAGAGGTCACCGACCAGAGCACCGCGAGCACGAGCACCCCGCTGACCGGGGCGAACCACCGGTGTCCCGCGACGTCGTGGACGGCGTAGGCCCCGACCAGGACGGCGTTCACGATCCGGCCGTTGTCCTTGGACCAGAACTTCTCCACCATGCCGGTGACCCCGGACTCCCGGGCGGCGGGCAGAAAGCACCAGTCGTCGGCGCCGGGGCGCACATGCTGTCCGTACCAGAGCGCCGTGGCGAGCAGGGCGAGCGGCAGCAGGGCGAGCAGGAGCGGCCGGCACGCCGCCGGGGTCCCGCGCGGGCGGGTGCCCGTCGCGCCGGCGGCGCGGGCGGGCCGGGGGCGCTCGCCCGGCGGCGGGGAAAGGACCGTGCCCGACGAGCCCTCGGTCATGGGGAGCTCCACCCTTCGTTCGCTCTCGCAGTCGTGGTCGTGGTGGTGATCGCTGTCGTGGTCGTGATCGCTGTTGCTGTCGTGATCGCTGTCGCTGTCGTGATCGCTGTCGCTGTCGTGGTCGTGCGGGGCCGGCCGCCCCCGGGTGCGGCGGCGGGACGGGAGGGGTCAGGCCGGGTCGGACTCGTCCGCCGGGCGGGCCCGGGGCAGCTCGCCCGCCGGGGCGGGGGCCCGGGGGGCGACCGCGCCGGCGGTGATGGCCCACCGGGCGAGCAGGAAGGAGAGGGGTGTCACCAGGACACCGGCGGCCAGGGCGGCGATGTTCTTGTCCATGCCGAGCAGTTCGACGGCGAGGAAGAGCAGCGCGCCGCCGCCCACCAGACCGGCCAGGCTGGAGAGCGGATAGCGGACGAAGGCCCGCCAGGTCGGTCTGGTCCTCAGGGTGACCGAGGAGTTCAGCAGAAAGGAGACCACCACGCTGACCGTGTAGCCGAGGACATGCGCGGCCAGATAGGGAATCCAGCGGTTGGCCGTGGCGTAGACGGCGAGATAGACCGCCGTGTTGACGAAGCCGATCGCCGAGAAGACCGCGAACTGGCGGACGGTGCGGGCCTTTCGCCGCTCACCGGTCCCGGGCGCGGCGGGCGGCGTTTCCTCCTGGGGAGGGGCCGGGGGCGCCACCCGGGTCTCGCTGGTCTCCCGGACCACGTAGTGGGGCCTCCTCTTGGCCTCGTGGTAAATACGGCCCACATATTCACCGATGACCCCGAGAGTCATCAGCTGGATTCCGCTGAGGGCCACGACGGCGGTGAGCAGCGAGGTGTACCCGGGAACTCCGACACCGTGCAGAGCGGCCTGGAGAATGACCCAGACGGCGTATCCCAGTGCCGCGAGAAAGAGGGTGAGACCGGTGTGAATGGCCAGCCGCAGCGGGCGGCTGTTGAACGAGATGACACCGTCGATTCCATAGTTGAGCAGATTCCGGATGCCCCATTTCGATGTTCCGGCCGCGCGCTGGACATTCCGGTAGGTGAAGCTGACGGTGTCGAAGCCGATCCAGGAGAAGATTCCCTTGGAGAAGCGGTTGCTCTCGGGCAGCGCGAGCACGCCGTCGACCGCGCGGCGGGAGAGCAGCCGGAAATCGCCCGCGCCGTCGACCACGTCCACATCCATGAAGTGGCCCATCGCCCGGTAGTAACCGGAGCTGAGGGCGGAGCGGAGCAGCCCCTCGCCCACCCGGTCCCGGCGCGCGATGACCTGATCGAAGCCCTGGCGGCGCAATTCCAGTATGCGGGGGACGAGTTCGGGCGGGTGCTGGAGGTCCGCGTCCATGAGGATCACCGCATCGCCCCGGGCCATCCGCAATCCGGCGAGCAGGGCGGCCTCCTTGCCGAAATTGCGGCTGAAGGAGGTGTAGCGGACGCGGCCGTCGGAGGCGGAGAGGGTGCTCAACTGCCCCCGGGTGCCGTCGCGGCTGCCGTCGTCCACATAACAGATCTCAAAGGTTCGCCGGGTGGACGCGAGCACTTCCGCCAGCGCCGTGTGAAAGGCCCCGATCACCTCGGATTCATTGAAGCACGGAACGACAACGGACACCTGGCATTCCGCCATGCACGCCAACTCTCCCCTCGGATTCGTCGAGAGCCGTGTGCCGGATGCGTGCCGGTCCGCACGGGAGCGCGGACCGGCCGGACCGCAACAGCCGCCCTCCCGGACATTGTCCTTCCGCCGGTAATCGGGCCGGTCGTTCGCAGCGCCCGGGAAATGCGCCGTTGGGGTGAAATTCACCGCCTCCGGCACCCGGTTCCGGTTTCGGCGCACCGCCCGGGGCCGTATTCCCGCCGTGAGCGCGTGGCGCGGCGCCCGCCCCGGCCCGCCCGCATACCGTCCGGCGTATGACCGAAACGGATGCCCCGCCCGCCGAGAGCACCTTCACGGTGCTGGTCGCCGCCTTCGCGAATCTCGGTATCGCCGTGGCGAAGGCCGTCGCGGGGGTCGTCAGCGGCTCCAGCGCGATGCTCTCGGAGGCGGCGCACTCGGTCGCCGACACCGTCACCGAACTGCTGCTGCTCACCGCGCTGAAGCGGGGTGAGCGGCCCGCCGACGAGGACCATCCGCTGGGCCACGGCCCCGAGCGCTACATCTGGGCGCTGCTGGCCTCGGTGGCGACCTTCGTCGGCGGCGCGGTCTTCGCCGTGTACGACGGTGTCCACACCCTCACCCACGGCGAGGAGTTGGGCGATCCGCTGCTCTCGTACATCGTGCTGGGGGTGGCGTTCGTGCTGGAGGGGTTCTCGCTGCGGACCGGGCTGCGGCAGGTGCGGGCCGAGGCGGCCCGGATCGGCGCGCCGGCCGCGCACTATCTGCGGGTCACCCCGGACACGGCGGTCAAGGCGGTGGTGCTGGAGGACTCGGCGGCGCTGGTGGGTCTGGTGCTGGCGGCCGGTGGTCTGGTGGGCGCGCGGCTCACGGGGTCGGGGGTGTTCGACGGGGTGGCGTCGATCCTGATCGGGCTGCTGCTGGTGTACGTGGCGTGGGTGCTGGGCCGCAGCAACGCCCGGCTGCTGATCGGCCGCCCGCTGCCGCCGGCGATGCGGGAGGCGGTGCGGGAGGAGATTCTCACGGTGCCGCACATCGTGGCCGTACTGGAGCTGACGACGCTGATCCAGGGGCCGCGCGAGCTGCTGATCGCCGCGAAGGTGGACTTCCGGGACGCTTCGAGCGCCCGGCAGGTGGAGTGGGCGTGCGAGGAGGCGGAGGAGCAGCTGCGGGAGCGTTTCCCGTCGGTCCGGCGGGTGTATCTGGACCCGACGCCGGGGCTGGGGGCGGAGCGGGAGCCGGAGGGGCCGCCCGGCGGCCGGGGGCCCGGGGCCTGAGGAGCCGGGGCCCCGGCCCGTGGCCGGGGGTCCGGCCCGTGGCCGGGGGTCCGGCGTCAGGCCAGCTCGGCGGGGACGGTCAGACCGGCCGCCTCCAGCAGATAGGCGGTCATCGGGTCGTAGAAGCGGGGGTCGGTCACATGGTCGTCCAGCGGGATCGTCACCTGGAGGGTGCCCTCGGCCTCGCCGAGGAAGAGCGCCGGGTCGTTGCAGTCGGCGTACCCCACCGCGTCCAGTCCGCGCTGTGCCGCGCACCCCGCCCAGCCGTGGTCGGCCACCACCAGGTCGGGCCGGGGTCTGCCGTCGCGCTCCAGGCCGTCGAGGACGGCGGCCATCGGCGCCGGGGAGTGGGTGTGCCAGAGGGTGGCGCCGCGCTCCAGCACCGCGACCCCGGCGAACTGGAAGACCATGCCCTCGTCCGCCATCAGCCCGCCCGGGATGCGGACGATCTCGCAGCCGGCGGTGCGCAGCGCCTCGGCGGTCTGCCGGTGGACATCGAGGAGGCCCCCGGGGTGCCCGGTGGCGAAGAGCACCCGCTCGCGCCCGGCGGCGGCCTTGCGCAGCCGGGCGGCGAGCCGCTCCAGGGCGTCGACCGTCAGCTCCGGGTCGATGGTGTCCTGGCCGGCCCGGTGCCCGGGGTCGTCGATGACCCCGCACCGCTCGGCCATCACCGCCAGCACGTCCTGCTCGTCGGTCCAGCGCTCCCCCAGCTCCAGGCCCAGCCAGTAGTGGCGGTCGCCGTTGGCGAGCTTGCGGTAGTGGGAGAGGTTGTTGTCGCGCGGGGTGGCGACGTTCCCGGCGATACGTGTGCGGACGAGGTGGTCGACGAGGGCGGCACGGCTCGGTATCGGCATGGGCCCATTGTGCCGTCAGCGGGCCCGGCGCGCGGGGAGGGCGTCCGGATCGTGGCCGGGCGCCTCCGCCCCCGCTCCGGCCTCCGCTCCCGCCCCGGCCTCCGGCCCGGACGCCCCGCCCCCGACGCCCCGCCCGCCTGCGCCCCGCCCCGGCTCAGGCCCTCCGCTCACCCGGCCCGGCGGCCAGCGCGGCGAAGGCGCCGTGGGCCAGCCTGCGCAGCAACGTTTCCGTGTCGGCGCGGTCCATCGGGGCGCCGTCCCCCGACCCCAGGTGCGGGGTCGAGTTCAGCAGCCCGAAGACGGCGTGCACCGCCGCCCTGGCCTCCGGCTCCGGCACCGCCGGGTGCACCCGGCGCACCGCCGTCACCCACAGCTCCGCGTACTGCCGCTGGAGCCTGCGCACCCGTTTGCGGTCGGCCTCCCGCAGCCGGTCCAGCTCGCGGTCGTGGAGGGTGATCAGCGGGCGGTCGTCGAGGGCGAAGTCGACATGGCCGTCGATCAGCGAGGCGAGCAGCGCGCCGGGGTCGGCGGCCGACTCCTCGACCCGCAGCCGGCCGCCGCTCAGCAGCCGCTCGCTGATCCCCACCAGCAGCTCCGCCAGCATCGCGTCCTTGCCCGCGAAGTGGCGGTAGAGACCGGGGCCGCTGATTCCGACGGCGGCCCCTATCTCGTCGACCCCGACGCCGTGGAAGCCGCGCTCCGCGAAGAGCCGGGCGGCCTCCCTGAGGATCTGCTCCCGGCGCGTGGGCGCATCCGTCCTGGTGTTCATGGAACCCGATTCTAGACAAGGCTGTTAGCGGTCGTTAACCTGAAAGCACGCGTTAACGCTCATTAACAGGCATTAACAGGAGTGACACGATGCAGCAGGCACCCGTGCTCACCGGCACGGCCGACCCCGCGTCCCCGGCCTGGCAGGCCAATGAGGCGGCGCACCGGGAGCTGGCCGGCACCCTGCGCGCCACCCTCGCGCGGGCCCGGCTCGGCGGCGGCGAGAAGGCCCGCGCCCGGCACACCGCCCGGGGCAAGCTGCTGCCGCGCGACCGGGTGGACACCCTGCTGGACCCCGGCTCCCCCTTCCTGGAGCTGGCCCCCCTCGCCGCCCACGGGATGTACGAGGACCAGGCCCCGGCGGCCGGAGTGATCGCGGGAATCGGCCGGGTGAGCGGGCGCGAGGTGGTGATCGTCGCCAACGACGCCACCGTCAAGGGCGGCACCTACTACCCGATGACGGTGAAGAAGCATCTCCGCGCCCAGGAGATCGCCCTGGAGAACCGGCTCCCCTGCGTCTATCTGGTGGACTCCGGCGGCGCCTTCCTGCCGATGCAGGACGAGGTCTTCCCCGACCGGGACCACTTCGGCCGGATCTTCTACAACCAGGCCCGGCTCTCCGGCGCCCGCGTCCCGCAGATCGCCGCCGTCCTCGGCTCCTGCACCGCCGGCGGCGCCTATGTCCCGGCGATGAGCGACGAGGCGGTGATCGTGCGGAACCAGGGCACGATCTTCCTCGGCGGCCCGCCCCTGGTGAAGGCCGCGACCGGCGAGGTCGTCACGGCCGAGGAACTGGGCGGCGGCGAGGTCCACTCCCGGGTCTCCGGCGTCACCGACCACCTCGCCGAGAACGACGCCCACGCCCTGCGGATCGTGCGGAACATCGTCGCCACGCTCCCCGCCCGCGCCCCGCTCCCCTGGACGGTCACCCCGCCCGAGGAGCCGGCGGCCGACCCCGCCGGGCTGTACGGCGCGGTGCCGGTGGACTCCCGTACGCCCTACGACGTGCGGGAGGTGATCGCCCGGATCACCGACGGGTCCCGGTTCGCCGAGTTCAAGGCCGAGTTCGGGCAGACCCTGGTCACCGGTTTCGCCCGGGTCCACGGCCACCCGGTCGGCATCGTCGCCAACAACGGCATCCTGTTCTCCGAGTCCGCCCAGAAGGGCGCCCACTTCATCGAGCTGTGCGACCAGCGCGGCATCCCGCTGCTCTTCCTCCAGAACATCTCCGGCTTCATGGTGGGCCGCGCCTACGAGGCGGGCGGCATCGCCAAGCACGGGGCGAAGATGGTCACGGCCGTGGCCTGCGCCCGGGTGCCCAAGCTGACCGTCGTCATCGGCGGCTCCTACGGCGCGGGGAACTACTCGATGTGCGGCCGGGCCTACTCCCCCCGCTTCCTGTGGATGTGGCCCAACGCCAAGATCTCCGTCATGGGCGGCGAGCAGGCCGCCTCCGTGCTCGCCACCGTCAAGCGGGACCAGCTCGCGGCGCGCGGCGAGGAGTGGCCGGCGGCGGACGAGGAGGCGTTCAAGTCCCCCATCCGCGACCGGTACGAGGAGCAGGGCAGCGCCTACTACGCCACCGCCCGGCTCTGGGACGACGGGGTGATCGACCCGCTGGAGACCCGCCAGGTGCTGGGCCTCGCCCTGACCGCCTGCGGCAACGCCCCGCTGGGGGAACCCGGCTTCGGCGTCTTCCGGATGTGACCCCCGGGACGCGGACCCCCTGGACGCGGGCCCCCGATGCGGCCCTTCGAGACGCGGACCTCTGAGATGACGGTGACGATGTTCGACACAGTCCTTGTGGCCAACCGGGGCGAGATCGCCGTGCGGGTCATCCGCACCCTGCGGGCGATGGGGGTGCGCTCGGTCGCGGTCTTCTCCGACGCGGACGCGGGCGCCCGCCATGTCCGGGAGGCCGACACGGCGGTCCGGATCGGCCCGCCGCCCGCCGGGGAGAGCTATCTGAGCGCCGAGCGCCTGCTGGAGGCCGCCGCCCGGACGGGCGCGCGGGCCGTCCACCCCGGCTACGGCTTCCTCGCGGAGAACGCGGCCTTCGCCCGCGCCTGCGCGGACGCGGGCCTGGTCTTCATCGGCCCGCCCGCCGCCGCCATCGCCCTCATGGGCGACAAGATCCGCGCCAAGGAGACCGTGCGCGCCGCCGGGGTCCCGGTGGTGCCCGGCTCCTCCGGATCGGGGCTGGGCGACGAGGAGCTGGCCGCCGCCGCCCGGGAGATCGGGATGCCGGTGCTGCTCAAGCCCTCGGCGGGCGGCGGCGGCAAGGGCATGCGGCTGACCCGGACGGAGTCCGCGCTCGCGGAGGACATCGCCACCGCCCGGCGCGAGGCCCGCGCCTCCTTCGGGGACGACACCCTGCTGGTGGAGCGGTGGATCGAGCGGCCCCGGCACATCGAGATCCAGGTGCTCGCCGACGCCCACGGCCGGGTGATCCATCTGGGTGAGCGCGAGTGCTCGCTCCAGCGCCGGCACCAGAAGGTGATCGAGGAGGCCCCCTCGGTCCTGCTGGACGAGCGGACCCGCGCGGCGATGGGCGAGGCGGCGGTGCAGGCGGCCCGGTCCTGCGGCTACACCGGCGCGGGGACGGTGGAGTTCATCGTCCCGGGCGGCGACCCCGGCTCGTACTACTTCATGGAGATGAACACCCGGCTCCAGGTCGAGCACCCCGTCACCGAGCTGATCACCGGTCTCGACCTGGTGGAGTGGCAGCTGCGGGTCGCGGCCGGTGAACCCCTGCCGTACGCGCAGGAGGACATCGCGCTCACCGGCCACGCGATCGAGGCCCGGATCTGCGCCGAGGACCCCGCCCGGGGTTTCCTCCCCTCCGGCGGACGGGTGCTGGCGCTGCGCGAGCCACGGGGCGAGGGCGTGCGCACCGACTCGGGGCTGAGCGAGGGCACCGAGGTCTCCAGCCTGTACGACCCGATGCTCGCCAAGGTCGTCGCGCACGGCCCGGACCGCCCCACCGCGCTGCGCCGGCTGCGCGCGGCCCTCGCGGAGACGGTCACCCTCGGCGTACCGACCAACGCCGGTTTCCTGCGCCGGCTGCTGGCCCACCCCGATGTCGTCGCCGGGCGGCTGGACACCGGTCTGGTGGAGCGGGAGGGCGCCGGGCTGCTCCCGGAGGGCGTACCGGACGAGGTGTACGCGGCGGCGGCGGCCGTACGGCTGGCGGCGCTGGCGCCCGTGCCCGACGCGGCGGGGTGGACCGACCCGTTCTCGGTGCCCAGCGGCTGGCGCGCCGGGGGGAGTCCGGCGCCGCTCGTCTTCCCGGTGCGGCTGCCGGGCGGTGAGCCGGCGACCACCTCGGCGCCCGCGGCCTTCGAGGTCGCGCCGGAGACGGTCGCGGTCACCGTCGACGGTCTCACCCACACCTTCCACCGCGCCGGTGACTGGCTCGGCCGGGACGGCGACTCCTGGCAGGTCCGGGACCACGACCCGGTCGCCGCGTCCCTGGGCGGCGCGGCCCGCTCCGGGGCGGACACCCTCGCGGCGCCGATGCCCGGGACGGTCACCGTCGTCAAGGTGGCCGCCGGGGACGAGGTGGCCGCCGGGCAGGGTCTGCTGGTGGTGGAGGCGATGAAGATGGAGCACGTCATCACCGCGCCGCACGCCGGGACCGTCACCGAGCTGGAGGTGACCCCGGGGACCACGGTCGCCATGGACCAGGTCCTCGCGGTGGTCACCCCCGCGGCGGAACCGGCGAACCCCATGACCGGGTCCGGGGGCGCGGTCACCGGCCGACCGGCGCCGGCGGGCTCCCCCGTCCGGGAGGAGGGTGCGCGCCATGGCTGACGGGCTCCCCATGCGCGTCCCCGCGCCCGGCCTCCCGGCGCGGGTCCGCATCCACGAGGTCGGCCCGCGCGACGGCCTCCAGAACGAGAAGGCGACCGTCCCCACCGAGGTCAAGGCCGAGTTCATCCACCGGCTCGCCGCCGCCGGGCTGACCACGATCGAGGCCACCAGCCTCGTCCGCCCCGACTGGGTGCCCCAGCTCGCCGACGCCGAGGCGCTCTACCCCCGGCTGGCCGGTCTCGAAGGGGTCGACCTCCCCGTCCTCGTGCCCAACGAACGGGGACTGGGGCGCGCGCTCGCGCTCGGGGTCCGCCGGATCGCCGTCTTCGGCTCGGCGACCGAGACCTTCGCCCGCCGCAACCTCAACCGCACCGTCGACGAGTCCCTCGCCATGTTCGAGCCGGTCGTCGCCCGCGCCCGGGCGGAGCGGGTCCATGTGCGCGGCTATCTCTCCATGTGCTTCGGCGACCCGTGGGAGGGCCCGGTGCCCGTCCGCCGGGTCGTCGGGGTCGCCCGGCGGCTGCTGGACCTCGGCTGTGACGAGCTGTCGCTCGGCGACACCATCGGCACCGCCACCCCCGGCCATGTCAGGGCCCTGCTCACCGCGCTGAACGAGGAGGGTGTGCCCACCTCCGCGCTCGGGGTGCACTTCCACGACACCTACGGCCAGGCGCTCGCCAACACCTTCGCCGCGCTGGAGCACGGCGTGACGACGGTGGACGCGTCGGCGGGCGGCCTCGGCGGCTGCCCGTACGCGAAGAGCGCCACCGGGAACCTCGCCACCGAGGACCTGGTGTGGATGCTCCACGGCCTCGGCATCGAGACCGGTGTCGATCTGGCCCGCCTCACCGAGGCCAGCCTCCGGCTCGCCGCGCAGTTGGGCCGCCCCAGCCCCTCCCGTACCGTCCGCGCACTCTCCCCGGAGGAATGACGCCATGTCCCTGGACCACCGGCTCGCCCCCGAGCACGAGGAACTCCGCCGTACCGTCGAGCGGTTCGCCCACGATGTGGTGGCCCCGAGGATCGGCGGGTTCTACGAGCGCCATGAGTTCCCGTACGAGATCGTCGCCGAGATGGGCGCCATGGGTCTGTTCGGGCTGCCCTTCCCCGAGGAGTACGGCGGGATGGGCGGCGACTATCTCGCCCTCGGGATCGTCCTGGAGGAGCTGGCCCGGGTGGACTCCTCCGTGGCGATCACCCTGGAGGCGGGGGTCTCGCTGGGCGCGATGCCGATCCACCGGTTCGGCACCCCGGAGCAGAAGCGGGAGTGGCTGCCGAAGCTCTGCTCGGGCGAGATGCTCGGCGCGTTCGGCCTGACCGAGCCGGGCGCGGGCAGCGACGCGGGCGGCACCCGGACCACGGCGGTACGGGACGAGCGGGCCGGCGAGTGGGTGATCAACGGGTCCAAGTGCTTCATCACCAACGCGGGGACGGACATCACCGGGCTGGTCACGGTGACCGCGGTCACCGGCCGCGCGCCCGACGGCAAGCCCCTGATCTCCTCGATCATCGTCCCCTCCGGCACCCCCGGTTTCACCGTCGCCCCCGCCTACTCCAAGGTCGGCTGGAACGCCTCGGACACCCGGGAGCTGTCCTTCGACGGGGTGCGGGTGCCGCTGGCGAACCTGGTGGGCGAGGAGGGCCGGGGGTACGCCCAGTTCCTGCGCATCCTGGACGAGGGCAGGATCGCCATCTCCGCGCTGGCGACCGGGCTCGCCCAGGGGTGTGTGGACGAGTCCGTGAAGTACGCCGGGGAGCGGCACGCCTTCGGGCGCCCGATCGGCGAGAACCAGGCGATCCAGTTCAAGATCGCGGACATGGAGATGCGGGCGCACATGGCCCGGATCGGCTGGCGGGACGCGGCGTCCCGGCTGGTGCGGGGGGAGCGGTTCAAGAAGGAGGCGGCGCTGGCGAAGCTGTACTCGTCGACGGTGGCGGTGGACAACGCGCGGGAGGCGACGCAGATCCATGGGGGGTATGGGTTCATGAACGAGTATCCGGTGGCGCGGATGTGGCGGGACTCCAAGATTCTGGAGATCGGGGAGGGGACGAGTGAGGTGCAGCGCATGCTGATCGCCCGCGAACTGGGCCTCCCCACCTGACGCCACGCCCCTCCCCCCGGCCCGCCACTCGAGCCGCCCCCGCGGACTCCCACCGGCCTCCCCTTGAGCCCGGTCCCCGCGGATTCCCAGCCCGTCCGGCGCTTGAGGACGGACCCTGTGCGACAGGTGCCCGCGCCCAAGCAACCCCAGCCCGTCCGGCGTTTGAGGACGGACCCTGTGCGACAGGTCGCCGCATCCTGCGGGCCTCGGGTCGGGGGCCAGCCCCCGAACCCCCGCTCCTCAAACGCCGGAGGGGCTGAAGTGTGCGGCTCACACTCCGGAGAGGCTGAGGTGGTGCGTCTCCCCCGCCGGAGGGGCCGAGTGGGTGCACCCAGCCCCGCTGGCGAGACCGGGTGGACGCGCCTCGAACACCGACGAGCACGGGTGAACGCACCCCAAACACCAACGAGGCCAGACGGGCCCACCCCAACCACCGGCGGGGCCGGACGGGTGCCGGCGAAGCTCAGTGGACACACCCCGAACACCGGGTGAACAACTTCACAACTCCCACCCCCAAGGGGACGAGCCCTCCGACCAACGGAAAAAGTTAGGTTAGGCTAACCTCACCCAGTCGCCCTCTCGTCCCCTTTGCGCTGTCCCCGAGCGGCGACCAATCCCCCCCCACCCAGAAGGGCCCTCGCATGCGCTCGCATCTGCTCAATGACGGAACGGCGGACGCCTACCGGCTCGCCGTGACGGAGGGAGTCGAGCGGGTGGCACACCGCCTCGCCACAGTCCGGCGGCCGTTCACCGGGGTCACCCCCCGGGAACTCGCCCCGCAGGTCTCCGCCGTCGACCTGGCGGAGCCCCTCGGCTCCACCGGGGCCGCCCTCGACGAGCTGGAGCGGCTCTACCTCCGGGACGCGGTCAACTTCCACCACCCCCGCTACCTCGGCCACCTCAACTGCCCGGTGGTCATCCCCGCCGTCGTCGGCGAGGCCGTGCTCTCCGCCGTCAACTCCTCCCTGGACACCTGGGACCAGAGCGCCGGCGCCACCCTCATCGAGCGCCGGCTCATCGACTGGACCGCCGAGCGGATCGGCCTCGGCCCCGCCGCCGATGGCGTCTTCACCAGCGGCGGGAGCCAGTCCAACCTCCAGGCGCTGCTGCTGGCCCGGGAGGAGGCGAAGACGACCGACCCCACCCGGCTCCGCGTCTTCACCTCCGAGTGCGGGCACTTCAGCGTCCAGAAGTCCGCCGCCCTGCTCGGCCTCGGTCCCGATGCCGTGGTCGGCGTCCCGGCCGACCGCGACAAGCGGATGCGCGCGGTCTCGCTCGCCGCCGAGCTGGAGCGGTGCGTACGCGGCGGACTGGTCCCGATGGCCGTCGTCGCCACCGCCGGAACCACCGACTTCGGCTCCATCGACCCGCTGCCGGAGATCGCCGCGCTGGCCCGGCAGTACGGGGCGTGGACGCATGTGGACGCGGCGTACGGCTGCGGCCTGCTCGCCTCCCCCACCCGCCGCCATCTGCTGGACGGCGTCGAGCAAGCCGACTCGGTCACCGTCGACTACCACAAGTCCTTCTTCCAGCCGGTCAGCTCATCGGCCGTGCTGGTCAGGGACGGTGCCACGCTCCGCCATGTCACCTACCACGCGGACTATCTCAACCCCCGGCGGGCCACCGAGGAGAGAATCCCCAACCAGGTCGACAAATCCCTCCAGACCACCCGCCGCTTCGACGCCCTCAAGCTGTGGATGACACTGCGGGTGATGGGCGCCGACGGGGTGGGCGGCCTCTTCGACGAGGTCTGCGAGCTGGCCGGGGCCGGCTGGGAGCTGCTCGACGCCGACCCGCGCTTCGAGGTCCTCGTACGGCCCAGCCTCTCCACCCTGGTCTACCGCTATGTCCCCGGGGCGGTCACCAGCCCCGCCCTCATCGACCGGGCCAACCTCTACGCCCGCAAGGCGCTGTTCGCCTCCGGTGCGGCGGTGGTCGCCGGGACGAAGGTGGCGGGCCGCCAGTATCTGAAGTTCACCCTGCTCAACCCCGAGACGACGACCGCCGACATCACCGCCGTACTCGATCTGATCGCCGGCCACGCCGAGCAGTACCTGGGAGAGAACCGCCTTGTCCACGCCTCGTGAGCCCCTCGACTTCCTCGGGATCGGCCTGGGCCCGTTCAACCTCGGCCTCGCCGCCCTCACCGAGCCCCTCGACGGGCTGAACGGTCTCTTCCTGGAGTCCAAGCCGGACTTCGAGTGGCACTCGGGGATGTTCCTCGACGGCGCCCACCTCCAGACCCCGTTCCTGTCGGACCTGGTCACCCTCGCCGATCCGACCTCGCCGTACTCCTTCCTCAGCTATCTCAAGGAGTCGGGACGGCTGTACGCGTTCTACATCCGCGAGAACTTCTATCCGCTGCGGACCGAGTACAACGACTACTGCCGCTGGGCCGCCGCCCGGCTCGGCTCCATCCGCTTCGGCACCACCGTCACCCGCGTCGACCACGACGGCGAGCTGTACCGGGTCCGCACGGCGGCCGGGGAGACCTTCCGGGCCCGCCGGCTGGTGCTGGGCACCGGCACCCCGCCGTACATCCCCGAGCCCTGCCGGGACCTCGGCGGCGACCTCCTGCACACCTCGCGCTATCTGGAGCACCGGGAGGCGCTCCGGCGCAAGAAGTCGATCACGATCGTCGGCAGCGGCCAGAGCGCGGCGGAGATCTACCAGGACCTGCTCTCCGGGATCGACACCCACGGCTACCGGCTCAACTGGGTCACCCGGTCGCCTCGGTTCTTCCCGCTGGAGTACACCAAGCTGACACTGGAGATGACCTCCCCGGAGTACATCGACTACTTCCACGCGCTGCCCGAGCGGACCCGCTACCGCCTCGAAGCGCAGCAGAAGGGCCTCTTCAAGGGCATCGACGGGGACCTCGTCAACGCGATCTTCGACCTGCTCTACCAGAAGAACCTGGACGGCCCGGTCCCCACCCGGCTCCTCACCAACTCCCGCCTCAACGGGGCGCGGTACGAGAACGGCACGTACACCCTCTCCCTGTGCCAGGAGGAGCAGGGCAAGGAGTACGAGCTGCACACCGAGGGCCTGATCCTCGCCACCGGCTACCGCTACACCGTCCCGGCGTTCCTGGAGCCGGTGCACGACCGGCTCCGCTTCGACGGTCGGGGCCGCTTCGACATCGCCCGCAACTACTCCATCGACACCACCGGCCGGGAGGTCTTCCTCCAGAACTCGGGTGTGCACACGCACTCGATCACCTCGCCCGACCTGGGGATGGGCGCGTACCGCAACGCCTACATCATCGGTGAGCTGCTCGGATACCAGCCCTACCCCGTCGAGAAGTCCATCGCGTTCCAGGAGTTCGCCGTATGAGCCCCGCCACGACAGCGCCCACGACAGCGCCCACGGCCATAGTCCGCGGTTTCACCGTGCGCCCCCTCGACCCGCTGAGCGACGCCGAACTGGTGCACCGGTGGGTGACCCACCCCAAGTCCGCGTTCTGGATGATGCAGGACGCCCGGCTCCAGGACATCGAGCGCGAGTACATGGCGGTGGCGGCCCATGAGCACCACCACGCCTTCATCGGCGAGCTGGACGGGGAGCCGGTCTTCCTGATGGAGCGGTACGACCCCCGGTATGTGGAGCTGGTGGGGCTGTACGAGCCCGAGCCGGGCGATGTCGGGATGCACTTCCTCGTCGCACCGGCCGGCACACCCGTGCACGGCTTCACCCGGGCCGTGATCACCGCCGTCATGGCGGAGCTGTTCGCGGACGCCACGACCCGGCGGGTCGTGGTCGAGCCCGATGTGCGCAATGACGCCGTCCACGCACTCAACACCTACGTGGGGTTCGAGATCGTCGAGAAACTGGAGAAGCCGGAGAAGGACGCGGTGCTGTGCGTCTGCACCCGCGAGGGCTTCGCGGGGAGCGAGGCGTACGCGGCGCTTCAGGGCGCCGGGCCGCGGGAGGCGGGCCGATGACCCCCACCGGCGCCGTGGCACATCTGACCCCCGGGCCGTGGGAGCGGGCCAACCGGCTGCTGGTGCGGAAGGCGCTCGCCGAGTTCGCCCATGAGCGGCTGCTGACCCCGGAGCCGCTCGGCGCGGACACCTACCGGGTGCTGAGCGACGACGGCGGCACCGAGTACCGCTTCGGCGCGCGGCTCTTCGCGCTCGACCACTGGCAGGTCTCCCCCGACTCCATCACCCGGCACCGCGACGGCGCCCAGCGGCCCGTCGACGCGCTCGACTTCTTCCTGGAGCTGCGCGGCGCCCTCGGCCTGAGCGAGAAGATCCTCCCGGTCTATCTGGAGGAGATCTCCTCCACCCTCGCCGGGACCGCCTACAAGCTCACCGGGAAGCCGGTGACCTCCGCCGGGCTGGCCCGGGCCGGCTTCCAGGCCATCGAGACCGGGATGACCGAGGGCCACCCGTGTTTCGTCGCCAACAACGGCCGGCTCGGCTTCGGGGTGCACGAGTACCACGCGTACGCCCCCGAGGCCGCCAGCGAGATCCGGCTCATCTGGCTGGCCGCCCACCGCGACCACGCGACCTTCACCTCCGGTGAGGATCTGGCGTACGACTCCCTGATCGCGACGGAGCTCGGAGAGACGGCCCTGGCCCGGTTCGACGCCCGGCTCCGCGCGCTGGGACTCGACCCCGCCCAGTATCTGCTGCTGCCGGTCCACCCCTGGCAGTGGTGGAACAAACTCTCCGTCACCTTCGCGGCGGAGATCGCCCAGCAGCGGCTGGTCTGCCTCGGCGAGGGCGACGACACGTATCTGGCCCAGCAGTCGATCCGTACCTTCTTCAACACCGCCGCGCCGGAGAAGCACTACGTCAAGACCTCGCTGTCGGTCCTCAACATGGGCTTCACGCGCGGGCTCTCCGCCGCGTACATGGAGGCCACCCCGGCGATCAACGACTGGGTGGCCCGGCTGATCGACGCGGACGACATCCTGCGGGCCGCCCGCTTCTCGATCATCCGCGAGCGGGCGGCGATCGGCTACCGCCACCGCCAGTACGAGGCGGCGACCGACCGCCACTCCCCGTACCGCAAGATGCTCGCCGCCCTCTGGCGCGAGAGCCCCGTCCCCGCGCTCCGGCCCGGCGAACGCCTCGCCACCATGGCGTCCCTGCTCCATGTCGACCAGGAGGGCGCGTCCTTCGCGGGCGCCCTGATCGACGAGTCGGGGCTCGCCCCCGAGGAGTGGCTGCGCGGCTATCTGCACGCCTATCTCACCCCGGTGCTGCACTGCTTCTACGCCTACGACCTGGTCTTCATGCCGCACGGCGAGAATGTGATCCTGGTCCTCGGGGACGACGGCACGGTCCGGCGGGCGATCTTCAAGGACATCGCCGAGGAGATCGCGGTGATGGACCCGCACGCGGTGCTGCCCCCGGCGGTGGAGCGCGTCCGGGTGGAGGTCCCGGAGGAGATGAAGCCGCTCTCCGTCTTCACCGATGTCCTGGACTGCTTCCTCCGCTTCCTGGCCCCCGCCCTGATCACCGAGGGCCGCCTCGGCGAGGCGGCGTTCTGGCGCACGGTGGCGGAGTGCGTCCGCGCCTACCAGTCCTCGGCCCCCCACCTGGCGGACCGCTTCGAGCGGTACGACCTCTTCACGGAGGAGTTCGCCCTCTCCTGCCTCAACCGCCTCCAGCTCCGCGACAACGAACAGATGGTGGACCTGACGGACCCGTCGGGGGCCCTCCAGCTGATCGGCACCCTGAAGAACCCCCTGGCCGGGTTCTCCTCCTGACGGGACGGGCGCGCCCGACACGGTCCCTCGTGCGCGCCCGTCCTCTCCCTCTCCCTCAGGGCTGCCGGGCGAGGAGCCGCGCGGGCACCACCGTACGAGCGCGCTCGTACAGGTCGCGGGCTGCGTGCTGCCTCAGGTGCGGCCGAATCCGGCGGCACATGGCGGCCATGCGCTGGTCGGTACGGCCCGACTGGACCAGGGGGTAGTCGTCCAGCGCCAGATTCCAGGTGTGGCAGGCCGCTTCCAGGTGACCGATTTCGAGCTGCCGCTCGGCGAGCATGGCGCGATAGCGGACGCGTGTGCGGCGGAACACGTCGTAGCGGAGTTGGTCCGAGCGCTCCAGGGCGGAGACCGAACCGGCGATGTCCCCGAGTTCGTAGCAGACCTGGCCGAGGTGGTAGTTGAGCGCCGACGGGTCGTAGGACCCGAAGGGCTTGGACCGGGACTCGGCCTTCTCCATCGCCGTCTCGGCATCCCTGAGGTGCGTCAACGCCCGGCCCCGATCGCCGGTCGACGCCGCCGCATGCGCCTGCTGTCCCGCCAGGAAGGCCCGCATGCGCGGTCCGGCCTGCGGCGCGGCTGCGGCGGCGGCGTCCCCGAGCCGCAGCGCCGTCCTCCCATGCCCCAGGTCGACGGCCTGGACGCTCATCCCCCGCAGGGTTGTGCAGTACGTCAGATGGTCCTCAGCCGCGCCGGCCAGCTGTAATGCCTTGAGGTAGTACTGCTGCGCCAGCCCGTGATGGCCCTCGTCCACCGCCATGTAGCCGGTGAGGTAGCACAGGTCCGCGGTGGCCGACAGCATCGCCTTCCGCACGGACTCCGGGGCCTCCGCCCGCAGATACGGTGCCACGGTGTTCACCAGGAACGCGGCGGCCATCGGCCGCGCGTGGCGACCACCGAATTGGTCGTCCAGCTCCGAGAGCCGCTCGGTCATGGCGACGACCATGTCCACTTCGGCGCTTCCCATCCGGAGCGCCCTACCGGACTGGACGGCTTCCATCCGCCCCAGAACGTCGGGCCAGTTGGGGACCGTCAGGGCGACGGAGAAGAGTCCCGCACCCACGATGCCGCGGCGGGAGGGGTCCATGTCGTGCCTCCCCAGGTCGACGAGCCCGTCCACCATACTCGGGCAGGTATTCGACCGCTGGGACGGTGGAGGGAATCCGGCCTCGGCGTGTGTCACCGGCCGGTGGAGCCGGCGCGCGAGCGCCTCAAGGATCACCGGGCGCACGGCTTCTCTCGGCACATGGCCCTTGAGCCACTGGCAGACCGACGGCTCGCGGTACTTCAGCCCCATCCCACGCTCGGTCCCGACACGATTCACCGCCTGGACGAACTGACGCAGCGTCCACCCGGTCGCGCCGAACACTCGGCGGAGGTCCTCATTCGGGTTCAGCGCTCCCACTGGTCATCAACTCCCCCCGCCGGTTCGTCTTCTTAAAGCTCTACAGGCCCGGCGGCGCCACCACGGTACCGCTCTGCGTAGTCGGAGGGTTGCCTAGAGCGAGGAGACGACACCGAGGGCACCGCCCGCAGAAGGGATGGCAACGGAGCATGCGCGACCCGGCCCGCCAGCGAACCCACCCCATGGAAGCCCGCGAGACCGATCCGGCCCGCCCCATAGCGGTCGGTGACCTCAGCTCCATCGCCCCGGAGTGGGTCCCGCGCGACGGGTACGCCGAGCCGACCCGGGAGATCCTGCTCCACCTGGAAGCGGGGCTGAAGCAACTCGCCGCCAACGCAAGGACCCACGGGTGACCCCCATGCACACCCCCGAGACCCCCCCTCCCCCCTACACCCCCGACCTCGGCGAGGTCGCCAAGGACACCTCCCTCAAGAAGGTCGGCCGGGTCATGGGCCAGGTCGGAGGCCGCTACCAGCTGCGCCCCCTCGCGGGCGGCCGGGAGTGGGACGTGCGCCCCGAGCACCTGGCCCCGGCAGCCCGGTCCGATGTCCTCAGCGCCTGGGTCGCCGAGATCAACTCCCGCAGCCGGAGGGGTCTCTGAGATGCCCGGACCGTCACACCTCATATGCGGCGCGGGCTCCCTTCTCGCCCTGAGCGGCCCGCTCATTCTCCGGTGCGTCCTGGAGCAGCACCGGTCCGGAGCGCACTGGGGCCCGGTGGGGCCCGGGCCCTGCGAGACCTGGGCGTCCTGGGAGACCGGACACCTGCCCACGTCCGCACTCTCCCTCCCCCGGTGCGGCGAGCCCCCCGCCTGCACCCTCTTCCACCACCATCCCGGCGCCCACAGCCCCGCCCTCTCCGACCCGCTCCGGCATCTCTCGGACAGACCACGGGTGCCGCTGCTCTGACTCCGTCCCCGCCGGGCCTTCCGCATCCATGCTCCCCCACGGCGGAATCCCCGGCGGGGGCGGGTGGATTCTGTCCAAGCGGTAGCCTCCCGGCAGCCGCATATCGCAAGGGAAGGACCCTCGCGTGGCAACGCCTGCACCTTCAGATCAGGTTCCATGGGCAATGCGGTTGGTCACCGACCGGCTGCCAATCGGACCTCCCTCCTACGTATCCGTGACGCTCGACCCGAGCACGCAGACCGCCGTCTACACCGACAACACCGGCCAGGCGACGGACAGGGGCAAGCACGGCACCAGCAAGACCACTGGCACCGCATCGATGTCCGGGGGCGGCGACGGACAGGGCCCGCAGCCCCAGACCCACGACGACCACACCACCGACTACCAGTCGGACTGACTCGCGATGGCCTCCACCGTCCTGGTCATCACCGCGCTGGAGGACGTCACCGCGGACTGGGTGATCTCCGAGCTGAACGAGCGCGAGGTGGCGGTCGCCCGCGTCGACCCGGCCGACATCGGATCGGGCCTGACTTTCGGCGCCCGGATCGGCGCCGGGACACCGACCTGGAGCGGGCGGTTGGTCACGAGCAGCCGGGTGGTGGAGCTGGAGGACGTGGCGGCGGTGTACTACCGCCGCCCCGGCCCCTGGCGATACGCCCACCTACCCGCTCAGCAAAGCGACTTCGCCACGGCCGAGGCACGGCACGGACTCGGCGGCGTCCTGAACAATCTGCACGACGCCATCTATGTCAACCATCCGTCGGCCGTCACCCGAGCAGATTTCAAACCCGCTCAGCTCCAGCTCGCCACGCGGTTGGGACTGGCCATCCCGCCGACGCTCATCACCAACGACGCGGACGAGGCAGCCGGTTTCGCCGCCGAGTACGGGCCCGTCATCTACAAGACATTCCGCGGTCTGCCCCGGGACGACGACGGACACGCCGGTGCGATCTGGGCCCAGCGGGTCGACCCCGGTACCTTCGACGATTCCCTGAAGGTCACGGCGCACTTGTTCCAGGCCGAGATCCCGAAGTCCGGAGATGTGAGGGTGACCGTGGTCGGCCGCCGCGTCTTCGCCCAACAGATCATCCATCCCGACGGTGCGCTCGACTGGCGCCGCGGCGACTGGGACGAGCTGAAGCACGCTTCCGTCACCGTCCCGGCCGGTGTCGAAGCAGCGCTGCACGGCTACCTGGCCGCATGCGGCCTGGTCTTCGGCTGCTTCGACTTCGCTCTCACCGGCACCGCCCGATCGGCGGAGAACTGGACCTTCATCGAGTGCAACCCCAACGGCCAGTGGGGCTGGCTCCCGGACGCCTGCGACATCACCACCGCATTCGCCGACCTTCTGCAGAACGGAGCACACCGTGGACCCCATGAGTGACATCGAGGCCGACGCGGCCGGTCTGCGCGCCGGCCTGGCGCGCTCCCTCACCGGGGATCGTCCGGGTGAGGGAAGCTGGAGGGCGGCGGTAGCCACGGTGCCACGGCACCGGTTCGTGCCGGGCTTCTACCTGGCATCAGGCAGGGTCGACGGGCGGGGGCTGCCCGTGTGGGAGCCGGTCACCGCAGAGCTCGACCACGGCCGGTGGCTGGCAGCCGCGTACGCGGACACGACACTGATCACACAGTTCGACGGCGACGAGGCGGACTGGAAGAACCCGGCAGCCCGTCATGGCGGAGCTCCAACCTCCTCCTCCACTCTGCCGTCACTCGTGGTCCGGATGTGGTCCGACGCGGACATCGAGGAAGGGCACAGTTTGCTGGAGATCGGCACCGGTACCGGCTACTCGACCGCGCTCGCATGCGAACGCCTCGGCTCGGCGGCCGTCACCTCGGTCGAGGTCGACGGCCGACGGCTGGAGCAGGCCGCCGGAGCACTGTACGGGCTGGGCTACACCCCCACCTTGGCCGTGGCGGACGGGCTGTACGGGTACTGGCCCGAAGCACAGTTCGACCGGATCGTGGCCGCCTGCTCCTTCCGCGCCGTGCCGCCGGTGCTGCCGGCGCAGACCCGACCGGGTGGGAAGATCCTTCTCACTCTCTCGGGCTGGCTCCACGGATACGCCCGTGTCCTGCTCACCGTCGCCAAGGACGGGACCGCCGAGGGGCCGTTGCTGAGCGGCACGGTGTCGTTCATGCCGGCGCGCACCCATGCGGCGCCGGAGTTCGGCAACCCCGCCCACTGGGCCGCCGGCCTTCCCGGGGAAGGCCGCAGCGCGAAGCACAGCCCGGAGCGCATCACCGCCGCCACCGAGGAGGCGTTCCATCTTCGGTTCCTCGCCCAGTGCGCGGTGCCTGGCGCCCAGATGACGACGGTCGGCGATGTGGTGCACCTGGCCGACGTGGTCACCGGCTCCGCCGCCACCCTCACGCCGTGCGAAGGCGGCTGGGTGGTGCGCGAGGGCGGGCCGGTCGGGCTGTGGGACCCCGTCGAGGCAGTCCTCAGCTCATACGACGCGGCCGACCGCCCCGGCCCGGAGACCTTCCGGCTGCACGTCCACCACGGCGGGCAACACCTGCGGCACCCGCGAATGCCACCCCTGTCCCTGCCAAAGCCCTGAGACGGCGCCTCACCGCACACGGACTGGCGGGTGCCCGCGTTCGGATCACCCCTGACGGGGTCGTCCACCTCTCCCGTGGCCGCTAGGCGGCGACCCTGGGCGCGCCTTGAAGCGGGTTCCCGGCGGCCGGGAGAGCGGGCAGGCACCCATGACGACGGCCCCGGCGATGAGCGCTCGGGGGGCCGTGGGCCCATGTGGGATGTTCCCGCTCATGGCCGGAGGCCGTGCCCCCGGGGCGCGGGTCGAGCCGTCCCGCTCCGGGCGCGGGGGCCCGGGCACGGGACGGCCCGGTACGGGAGGGGGCGCCCGATGGTGTCAGGCCCCGGAGCCGGCCTCGCCCCACGGCACCGTCGGCGACTTGTAGTACGCGATCCCCAGCGCCTCCCACCTCGGCGCCTGCGCCGCCAGCCGGTGGCGGAACTCGGACCACTCGCCGCCGGCGGACCAGCCGCGCTCGGCGGTGCTCAGCAGGCGGGGGAAGGCCATGTACTCCAGCTGCTCGGTCGTCTCGACCGTCTCCGTCCAGATCGCGGCCTCCACACCCAGGACCGCGTCCTGCGGGACACCCTCCAGATAGGTGGCGGGGTCCCAGTCGTAGGAGTGGTCGACCTCCACCAGGCCGGCCCACTTCAGGCCCAGCTCGTCCTCGGCCGTGTACTTGTGGTCGAGGTAGGTGCGGTCGGCCGGGGAGAGGATCAGCCGGACGCCCTGGGCGGCCAGCCCGGCCACCCCGGCGCGCTCCTCGGCCGAGGTGCCGTCCCACCCCCAGTACTGCGCCACCGCGCCCGGCGCGGGCTCGGCGCCCGCGAGCTGGTGCCAGGCGACCACGGTCTTGCCGTACTTGGCGACCACGGCCTGGGCGCGCTTCATGAAGACGGCGTAGTCCTCCGCGCTGGTGGCGTCGGCCTCGTCGCCGCCGATGTGGAGGTACCGGCCCGGGGTGATCTCCGCGACCTCGCGGAGCACATCGTCCACGAAGTCGTAGGTGATCTCCTTGCCCACGGTCAGCGAGCTGAAGCCGACCTCCGTCCCGGTGTGCACCTCGACCGTGACCCCGTCGGGGTTCAGCTCGGGGTACGCGGCGAGCGCGGCGGCGGTGTGGCCGGGGAAGTCGATCTCGGGGATGACCTCCAGATGGCGGGAGGCCGCGTACTCGACGATCTCCGTGTACTGGGCCTTGGTGTAGTGGCCGCCGGAGCCGCCGCCGACGGCCGTGGCCGCGCCGGCGACGGTCAGCTCGGGCCAGGAGTCGATGGCGAGCCGCCAGCCCTGGTCGTCGGTGAGGTGCAGATGCAGCTTGTTGATCTTGTAGAGGGCGAGCTGGTCGATATAGCGCTTGAGCTGCCCGACGGTGAAGAAGTGGCGTGCCACATCGACCATCGCGCCCCGGTAGGCGAAGCGCGGGGTGTCGGTGACGACCCCGCCGGGCACCGTCCACGGACCGGGCTGCGCGGTGTCCCGCTCCACGGCGGGCGGCAGCAGCTGGCGCAGGGTCTGTACGGCGTGGAAGAGCCCGGCGGGCTCGCGGGCGGTGAGGGTGAGCGCGCCGTCCGCCGACTCCAGCCGGTAGCCCTCGTCCCCGAGGGCGCTCTCGGCCGGGTCGAGCCGCAGCCGGATGCCGTCCTCGCCGTCCTCGGAGGTCAGCGGGAGGGGCAGACCGGTGGAGGGGCGCAGCACCCCGGCGAGGTAGTCGCCGACGGTGCGCGCTTCGCCAGTGGCCCCGACACGGATGGCCGTCTCGGAGGTGAGGGTGTACGCGCCGTCCCCCGGCAGCACCGACGCCGGGGCCGGTACGACCCGGCCGAGGGCGGTGGGAAGAGGGGGCGTTCCGGGCGGTGTCACAGCAGAGTCCCTTCGCCGGGCGCCGCGCCTGAGGACGCCCACCGTGCCCATGGTGCCCCGTGACCGGGTTCCAGGTATAGACCATCTAGTTTGAACGGCTCCGCCCGGAGCCGCTCCGCGCCCGCCCGAACCCACCCGGGCGCCGCCCTTCCGGGTGAAAGAATCGCCGCATGGCGGAAATCATCCAGAAGGACGGGACCTGGACCTTCGACGGGGACACCGTGCGCGTCGTGCCCGGCTCCGACAAGGGCGTGAGCCCGCTGCGCAGATCGCTGGGCGAGCTGGCCGTGCCACTGGCCGCGCTCGTCGGGATCTCCTTCGAGCCGGGCCGGAAGTCGGGCCGGCTGCGGCTGCGGCTGCGCGACGGCGCCGACCCGCTGCTCCAGATCACCGGCGGCAAGCTCTCCGAGGGGTCGGACCCCTATCTGCTGACCGTGGAGAACGACCGAGGCGGAGTCGCCGGGTACTTCGTCGACGCGGTGCGCACCGCACTGCTCCTGGAGCAGATCCCCGCCGATCCGGTGGACCGCTATCTGCTGCCGGGGCCCGCCGTGCCGATCACGGTGAGCGCGGGCGACGGCACCGCCGCCTTCGACGGGGAGCGAATCCGGCTGTCGTGGAACTGGAAGACGGAGGAGTCCAAGACATCCGGCGGGCCGCGCACGATCGCCCTGGATGAGGTGGCGGCGGTGGAGTGGCTGCCGACCTCCGGTCTGGAGAACGGATACCTCCGCTTCACCGTGGGCCGGTCGCCGGCCACCACCCCGCCCAAGTACGACCCGCACGCCGTGGAGCTGTGGGGCTTCCGCAAGGACCCGCTGATGGCGCTGGTCGCGGCGGCGGTGGTGGCACGGATGCCGCATCCGTACGCCACGGCGGCCCCCTCCCTCTCTTCCCCCTCCCCGGCCTCCCCGGCCGAAGCCCCGCCGGCGGCGCCCGCCGCGCCCGCCGCGCTCCCCGGCGGCGGCGACCATGACGCGCTGCTGCGCCGGCTGCGGGAGCTGGGCGATCTGCGGCAGAGCGGGGTACTGACCGAGGAGGAGTTCAGCACGGCCAAACAGGCGATCCTCCGACAGCTTTAACACCACTCCTGCCCGGAATCGGGCAGGATTCTTGCAATGGTGGCGATCTACCCTTCAGTATCGACGGGTGCTCGAACATCATCAGCCCGGTCGTCCGCCGTCCGCCCCACCCTCGACACCCTCGGCGGCACCGCATGACGACCTCATAGACCACCTGGTCCGCAGCACCGCGCTCCGGCGCGGCGAGGCGGCCCGGGTGGTGCTCGATGTGCTGGCGTACTTCGACGAGAGAACCGAGGAGTACGTCCGCCGCCGCCACCGGGAGCTCCAGTCCGGCGGCCTGGCGAACACCGAGATCTTCGAGCGGATCGCGGCCGAGCTGCCGCACCGCGCCGTGACGCCGCCGGAGCTGTCGCTCCGCCAGCTGCGCCGCATCGTCTACGGCTGACAGCCGCCCGGCCGGCGGCGTTCCGCGTCCCGGCCGGGCGGCGTCCGGGCCCACACCCCCGCCCCTGTGCACGGCGGGGATCTTCACGGATGATCTACGGAGGGGAAGAACCCATGTGCGGAATTGTCGGATACATCGGTCGGCGCGATGTGGCGCCGCTGCTGCTGGAGGGCCTTCAGCGACTGGAGTACCGGGGCTACGACTCCGCCGGCATCGTGATCACCAGCGCCAAGTCCCCGGGGCTGAAGCTGGTCAAGGCCAAGGGCCGGGTCCGTGACCTGGAGGCCCGCGTCCCCAAGCGCTTCGCCGGCACCACCGGCATCGCCCACACCCGCTGGGCCACCCACGGCGCCCCGAGCGACCGCAACGCCCACCCCCACCTCTCCCCCGACAGCCGGGTGGCACTCGTCCACAACGGCATCATCGACAACGCCTCCGAGCTGCGCGTACGCCTGGAGGCCGAGGGTGTCGTCTTCGCCTCGGAGACCGACACCGAGGTCCTCACCCATCTCATCGCCCGCTCCCCGGCCGACACCCTGGAGGAGAAGGTCCGCCAGGCGCTGAAGATCGTCGAGGGCACCTACGGCATCGCCGTGATGCACGCGGACTTCGGCGACCGGATCGTTGTCGCCCGCAACGGCTCCCCGGTCGTCCTCGGCATCGGCGAGAAGGAGATGTTCGTCGCCTCCGACGTCGCCGCGCTGGTCGCCCACACCCGCCAGATCGTCACCCTCGACGACGGCGAGATGGCCACCCTCAGGGCCGACGACTTCCGTACGTACACCACCGAGGGCTCGACCACCACGGCCACCCCGACCACCGTGGAGTGGGAGGCCGAGTCGTACGACATGGGCGGCCACGACACGTACATGCACAAGGAGATCTCCGAGCAGGCCGACGCCGTGGACCGGGTGCTGCGCGGCCGGATCGATGACCGGTTCGCCACCGTGCACCTCGGCGGGCTCAATCTGGACCCGCGCGAGGCCCGCTCCATCCGCCGGGTGAAGATCCTCGGCTGTGGCACCTCGTACCACGCGGGAATGATCGGCGCGGGGCTGATCGAGTCCCTGGCCCGCATCCCGGCGGACGCCGAGCCCGCGTCCGAGTTCCGCTACCGCAACCCGGTGGTGGACCCCGACACCCTCTACATCGCGGTCTCCCAGTCGGGTGAGACCTACGACGTGCTCGCCGCCGTCCAGGAGCTGAAGCGCAAGGGCGCCCGGGTGCTGGGCGTGGTGAACGTGGTGGGCTCGGCCATCGCCCGGGAGGCGGACGGCGGCACCTATGTCCACGCCGGACCCGAGGTCTGTGTGGTCTCCACCAAGTGCTTCACCAACACGGTCGTCGCCTTCGCGCTGCTGGCGCTGCACCTGGGCCGCATCCGCGACCTCTCGGTCTCCGAGGGCAAGCGGATCATCGAAGGACTGCGCCGGCTGCCCGAGCAGATCACCGAGATCCTGGAGGCCGAGGCGGACATCAAGAAGCTGGCGGAGGAGTACGCGGGGGCCCAGTCGATGATGTTCATCGGCCGGGTGCGCGGCTATCCGGTGGCGCTGGAGGCCTCCCTGAAGCTCAAGGAGATCTCCTACATCCATGCCGAGGCGTATCCGGCGTCGGAGCTGAAGCACGGGCCGCTGGCGCTGATCGAGCCCGCGCTGCCGACGGTGGCGATCGTCCCGGACGACGACCTCCTGGAGAAGAACCGAGCGGCACTGGAGGAGATCAAGGCCCGCAGCGGGCGCATCCTCGCGGTGGCCCACCGGGAGCAGGAGAAGGCCGACCACACCATCGTCGTGCCGAAGAACGAGAACGAGCTGGACCCGATCCTGATGGGCATCCCGCTCCAGCTCTTCGCGTACCACACGGCGCTGGCGATGGGCCGGGACATCGACAAGCCGCGCAACCTGGCGAAGTCGGTCACCGTCGAATAGCACCGGAGCCCGGGAGCCGCGACCGGGACCACCACGGGACCGGAGCCGGGACCGCACGGACGGAATCCGGTCCCCCCGCACGCCGCCACCAGAGTGTGCGGGGGGACCGGGCCGACCGGCTCGCGGCCCAGTGCGCGCCGGCCCGCGCGGCCTGGGCCGGTGGCCGTCACTCCCCGGCCGGCAGCGCGTTCGGGACCCGAACCGTCCCTGCTCGTACGGGATATGGGGCGCCCCACTCCACGGCGGGCTCCCCTCCGGTCCTCCCGGTCCGTCCTCGCACGGTCTCGGCACAGGCCAACGACCGTTATGTACCCTTCACAAGCGCACAACGCACCTCTGCGGCGGGGGAGATTTCACGGCGGCCGGAATCGGCTGACCGGGTGTCACCGACCGGGCGGCGGTCAGGGGATGACGACGACGGGGCGCTGGGCGCGCCGCGCGAGGCGGCCGGCCACCGAGCCGAAGATCCGGCCGACGATGCCATGGGTGGAGCCGACCACGATCGCGTCGGCGGAGTACTCCCGGCCGACCTCTTCCAGCTCGTGGCAGATGTCGCCCCCGCGCTCGACCAGAATCCACGGCACCTCGGCGAGATAGTCCGCGCAGGCCAGCTCCAGGCCCAGGACCTCGGTGCGGTGGTCGGGGACATCCACGAAGACGGGGGGCTCGCACCCCGCCCAGACGGTGGTGGGCAGCCGGTTGGCCACATGGACGATGATCAGACCGGAGCCGGAGCGCCGGGCCATGCCGATGGCGTAGGCGAGCGCCCGCTCACTGGAAGTGGACCCGTCGAAGCCGACGACGACTCCGTGGCGGAACGCCGGATCGCAGGAATGGCGTGACTCTTCGGCCGCCTGCAGATCCGACGTGGGGTCGGCTACCTGCTTGCGGTCCGCGGGTTCGGGGATCTCGTGACCTGCCATCGGTGTCTCGGCGAAGGAAGTCCTCAGTAGAGGGAACGACATGGCGACGGATGCGGTGTCCGGGAATATCTTCCCTGGCCCATACCCGCAAGGGTACGGCGACACTCCTCTCCTGCCCAAGGGCCGGTCGGCCCAATCAGACGTTCAAGGGAGCATGCCTGAGGAGGTCCCGGATGGCAATGCCACTTGGTGCCTACAGCTGTCTGGGCCGGCCCGGGGCCCGCGCCGGCCGCCGCGGACGCGCGGCGGGACCGGACACCCGGCCCCGGGACCGGGCCCGCAGACGGCGGCAGGGGCCCGCGGGGCCGGGTATGTCAGCGGCGACCCGGGACGGCCGGAATCGGGGTGGTACGCCCCGGTGTGAAACGATCACTCTGGCAAAGCCGCACACATCGCGGGCTCCCCCGGCGGGGCGCCCGTGAGCAGGACGGCCTACTGGCCGGTACACGACCTTTCCGAGCAGGTCGCGCGGCCGTTCCGGAGTGGTCGCGCGCGGGTCGGCCGCCCGGCCGGGGCACCCGTGCCGCAGTGACCGGAAGGCTGCGCTCCTCGTTGGCTCCTCGGTCACCCAGCAGCCCGAGGGAGCTTCCGTGTCCCCACGCCCGTCCCCGCGCACCCGAGCCCGCACCCGTCCGCCGTCGGCCGTCCGCTCCCCCTCGGCCCGGGGCGCCCGCGGCTCCCGGGCCGCCCGCTCCCCCGCGGCCGACTCCGCGACCGACGTGGTCCGGTGGGCGGCGTTCAGCTGCCTGCTCGTCCCCGTCGTCCTGGTGGTGTACGGGGCGTCGGTCGGCGGCGCGGCGGCGGCGGCGCTCGGTCTCGCCGCCGTGACGACCGTCTGCCGGATGCTGCTGCGGCACGCGGAGCGCGGCGCGGCCGGGGCACACGCCCGCGACCGGGGGGCGGGGCCGGAGGGCCGGCACGCGGGGGCGCGGGACCGGCACACGGGGACGGCGGGGACGGGGCGCGGGCGGCGGGCCCGGACGGCCGGCGGCACACGCCGCGGAGGTCGGCACAGCGGCTGAGAAGGCCCCTGGGACTGACCCGTTCGCACGCCCGCACCCGTATAGTTTCAGCCAACTTCGTGCTGGTACCCATCCCTTGGGGAAATGGCCTGCCTACCCCCTTGTCACCTGGCAGGAAAGGACTATTCGCGTCGCTCACACCCAACGGGGACGGGCCATGCGCGCACGGCGCACTTCCCTGGGGAGCCTGCGAGTGGAACCCTTCGTGATCGAATGCTTCGCGCCAAGTTGTCAGGCAGACATAGCGGGGCATGACGAACTTGTCACGGCGGCGCCACGGGACGCAGTAGATTCGATCTTGAGTATCGAAGGCTCGTAACTCGTGCAAAACCGAGGGGAAACGTGCAGGAGCGAAAGGCCCGAAACGAACGGGGAGACGCGAATACCGAGGGGGGCTTAGCGTCATGAGTCAGGACTCCGCCGCACCGGAGGTAGCACGAAAGCTCTCGGGGCGCCGGCGCCGGGAAGTCGTCGCGGTACTGCTCTTCAGCGGCGGTCCCATCTTTGAGAGTTCCATCCCGCTCTCGGTGTTCGGTATCGACCGACAGGACGCCGGGGTTCCGCGCTATCGACTGCTCGTCTGCGCAGGCGAGGAAGGGCCACTGCGGACCACCGGTGGCCTCGAACTCACCGCGCCGTACGGCCTGGAGGCCATCGGCAGGGCGGGCACCGTCGTCGTACCGGCCTGGCGGTCGATCACATCACCGCCGCCGCCGGAAGCGCTGGACGCGCTGCGCCGGGCGCATGAGGAAGGAGCACGGATAGTAGGACTGTGCACGGGCGCGTTCGTCCTCGCCGCCGCCGGTCTGCTGGACGGCCGTCCGGCGACCACGCACTGGATGTACGCGCCGACACTGGCGAAGCGGTACCCGTCCGTCCATGTGGACCCCAGGGAGCTGTTCGTCGACGACGGCGATGTGCTCACCTCGGCGGGCACGGCGGCCGGAATCGATCTCTGTCTGCACATCGTGCGCACCGACCACGGCACGGAGGCCGCCGGGGCGCTCGCCCGCAGGCTGGTCGTGCCGCCGAGGCGCAGTGGCGGGCAGGAACGCTATCTGGACAGGTCTTTACCCGAGGAAATCGGGTCGGACCCGTTGGCCGAGGTCGTCTCCTGGGCGCTGGAGCATCTTCACGAGCAGTTCGACGTGGAGACGCTGGCGGCCAGGGCGTACATGAGCCGACGGACCTTCGACCGGCGATTCCGATCCCTGACCGGCAGCGCGCCGCTCCAGTGGCTGATCACCCAGCGGGTGCTCCAGGCGCAGCGGCTCCTCGAAACCTCGGACTACTCCGTGGACGAGGTCGCCGGGCGCTGCGGCTTCCGTTCGCCGGTGGCACTGCGCGGGCACTTCCGACGGCAGCTGGGCTCGTCCCCGGCCGCCTATCGGGCGGCCTACCGGGTGCGCCGGCCCCAGGGCGAGTCGGCTCCGGCCTCGGTGGTGGAGTCGGTCGTACCGGTACAGGCCAGGCGGACGGCCCCCGCGGCGGGTGTCCCAGGTCACACCGCCACCTCGACCGTCCCCCCGGAGCTGGGAAAGCCGCCGGCCGGCGCCTACGCGGCGGGCCACGGACGTCCCAGCCTGCCCGGTCAGCGGAGTGCGCCATAAGGTAGTCGCATGAACGACCGCATGGTGTGGATCGACTGCGAGATGACCGGGCTCTCGCTGTCGGACGACGCACTCATCGAGGTGGCCGCACTGGTCACCGACTCGGAACTGAACGTGCTCGGAGAAGGGGTGGATGTCGTCATCCGCCCCCCGGACGCGGCCCTGGTGACCATGCCCGAGGTGGTGCGGCAGATGCACACCGCCTCGGGCCTCCTCGGCGAGCTGGCGGGCGGCACCACGCTCGCCGCCGCCGAGGAGCAGGTCCTCGCCTATGTCCGCGAGCATGTGAAGGAGCCGGGCAAGGCCCCGCTCTGCGGGAACTCGGTGGGTACGGACCGGGGCTTCCTCCTGAGGGACATGCCCGCCCTGGAGAGCCATCTCCACTACCGGATCGTGGATGTCTCGTCGGTGAAGGAGCTGGCGCGCCGCTGGTATCCCCGGGCCTACTTCAACAGCCCGGAGAAGAGCGGCAACCACCGGGCGCTGGCGGACATCCGCGAGTCGATCGCGGAGCTGCGCTACTACCGGGAGGCGGTCTTCGTACCGCAGCCCGGCCCCGACTCCGAGACCGCCAGGACCATCGCGGCGAAGCACGTGCTCGCGCCGGAGCAGCCGGAGTAACCGGAGCGGTCCCAGCGGTACGGAGCGGTACGGAGCGGTACGGAGCAGGGCGCGGGAAGAGGGTGGCGGGGGTCCGGAAGGGCTCCGCGCCGGCGGCGGGGAAACCCTGGCGCGAGCACCCCTCGGAACCCTGTACACTTTTCCTCGGCCGGTAAGAAAAACGACCGGTCATGGTGGGTGTAGCTCAGCTGGCAGAGCACCTGGTTGTGGTCCAGGATGTCGCGGGTTCAAGTCCCGTCACTCACCCTGATGGATGAAGGGGCCGACCTCGGAAACGAGTCGGCCCCTTCGTCATGCCCGGGCCGAGGGAAACACCAGGGGACGGCCGGGGGAACACGGCGGGAACAAGGGCCCCGGCCGGCGGGCCCGGCCCTTGGCGTCCGCCCCGCCCCCCTCCGGGAGAACCCCCGGAAACGGCGCGTCCCGGTCGGATTGGGGGAGCCGACCGGGACGCGCGGGTGGGGGGCAGGAGTTGCTCAAGGGGTGGTGCGGGGCCACCGGGGCCCGCGTCCTCTCGCCTGGGGGTGCGAGAAGCGGGAAGCGGGCTCTTTCTCCGCGGTGTGTGGCACCACGCTACCGAGCCCAGAACAGGCAAACCACCCATTCCGGGTGAGGGTCTCCGTTCTTAGGACGCGCTTAAGGGCGGCATCGGAACCCATTAAGACGCCGGGCCGCCGGCCTCCCCGAGGGGAGAGCGGCGGCCCGGCGGGCGGCGGCCCGGGCCCGTGGCCCGGCGCCGCGAGGCGGTCAGGAGTCGGGGCCGCCGCCCACACGGGAACGGGAGCGGGGACGGCCGCCCCGGGGGCGGCGGCGCTCCGGGACGCGGTGGCCGCGCCGGCGCTCGCCGGGGACGGCCACCAGCGCCTCCAGGCCGAGCCAGATCCGCACCTCCGTGCCGCCCAGCACCGAGCTGCCGATACGGACGTCACCGCCGGTGGACTCGGCGACCCGGCGCACGATGTCCAGGCCGAGCCCGGTGGAGCCGTCCCGTCCGTTGCTGTTGCCGCGGGCCATCGCCGCCGCCGGGTCGGCGATGCCCGGACCCGCGTCGGAGACCAGGACGATCACCGCGTCCTCGCCGTTGTGGACATCGACCGAGAAGGCGGTGCCCTCGGGCGTGTGGCGGAAGACATTGCCGAGCAGCGCGTCCAGGGCGGCGGCCAGCTCCGGGCGGGCCACCGGGAGACGTACGGGACGGTCGACGCCGGCGACCCGGACCTTGCGGCCCTCGTCCTCCGCCAGGGCGGACCAGAAGTCCATCCGCTCCCGCACCACCTCGGAGACATCGCAGCCCGCGCCCGGTCCGGCGGCCGTCGTCTGCGGCTTGGCCTCCCGGGCCGTACGGATGATGGTGTCCACCTCGCGTTCGAGCTGCTCGACCGCCGCGCGGGTCTGATCGGCGGCGGGCCCCTCGCCCAGCGAGGCCGCGTTGAGCCGCAGCACGGTGAGCGGGGTGCGCAGCCGGTGGGAGAGGTCGGCGGCCAGCTCCCGCTCGTTGGCGAGGAGCTGGACCACCTGGTCGGCCATGGCGTTGAAGGCGATCGCCGCCGAGCGCAGCTCGGGCGGGCCCTCCTCGGGGACCCGGGCCCCGAGCCGGCCCTCGCCCAGGTCGTGGGCGGCGCCCGCGAGCCGCTGCGCGGGCTGCACCATCCGGATGCCGAGGCGGTCGGCGACCGCGACCGAGCCGACGATCAGCGCGACACCGACCCCGGCGAGCATCAGCCAGGCGGTGACCACCCCCTTGGTGACCTCCTTGTCGGGGATGAAGACCTCGACCAGCGCGATCTGCCCGGTGCTGATGGCGTTGGGCTGGATCAGCGCCCAGCCGCCGGGGACCTCGGTGGTGGAGGCCCGGCCGAGCCGCTGGGTGGTGACGAGATCCGCCTCGGCGGCCCGGCGGATACCGATCTCCTCGGCCGCCGCGCCGGAGCCCTTCGGGGCCGGGATGTGGACCGCCATCCGGCCCGCCGAACCGGCCTGGGTGGAGTTGACGGCCTTCTCCAGCTGCTCGCGCTCATCCGTGATGGAGAGGGTGGGGACGAGAGCGGCGGCCTGCCGTTCGGCGTTGGTGAAGGCCCGGTCCCGGGCCATCTCCTTGATGACCAGTCCCAGCGGTATGGCGAAGGCCACCACCACCATCACGGTGACAGCCAGGGAGACCTTGACCAGCGCCCATCTCATCTTTGATGTCCTCGTCGGTGTCCGGGTGGGGGGTGTCCGGGTGGGGAGCCCTCCGGCGGTTCGAGTTTGACCCCGACCCCGCGGAGGGTGTGCAGATAGCGCGGCCGGGCCGCGGTCTCGCCGAGCTTGCGCCGGAGCCAGCTCAGATGGACGTCGATGGTCTGGTCGTCCCCGTAACTCTGCTGCCAGACCTCGGCGAGCAGTTCCTTGCGGGGGACGACCACACCGGGCCGCCCGGCGAGAAAGGTCAGGAGGTCGAACTCCCGGCGCGTCAGATCCAGCGTGACGCCGTCGAGTTCGGCCTGCCGGCGCAGCGGGTCGATGGAGAGGCCGCCGACCTGGAGGACCCGTGAGGGCGGGGCGTCGCCGGCCGGGACGCGGGAGCGGCGGAGCACGGCCGCCATCCGCGCGGAGAGGTGCTCCACGGAGAACGGTTTGGTGAGGTAGTCGTCGGCGCCGTCGTTGAGCAGCCGGACGATCTCCGTCTCGTCGTCCCGCGCGGTCGCGATGATCACGGGCACGTCGGTGATGCCACGGAGCATCTTCAACGCCTCCGAACCGTCCAGATCGGGCAGGCCGAGGTCGAGAATGACCACGTCGAACCGGAAATGGGCCACCTCGCGCAGCGCCTCCAGGGCCGTGCCGACGCTCCGCACCGTATGGGATGCCTCGGTCAGATGCCGGATGAGGGCGGAGCGCACGAACTGGTCGTCCTCGACCACGAGCACACTTGCCATGGGCGGCACCGTACGCCATGCCGAGTGGCCCGGTCTCCCGGGGGAGTTGGGCGGCCGGCCGGAGCTCGGCCGGGCGCGCCGCCGGGCCGCCGCGTGGGCACACCGCCGGGCGCGCGGTCGGGCCATCACCGGGAATGCCATCCGGAATAGGCCCATCCCATCGGGGACAGAGTTGGGGCACGTGGTGCAGTATGGGGCCGATGCGTAGAGGACTTGTACATGCCATTGCGTGGTCGATGGCCACCGGGGCAGCGGTGACCCTGACCTGGTGGGGGGTTCACACGGTGATGTCCGGGACCGCGTACGACCGGCCCCGCGCGGTGGCGATCGACACGGACGCCGAGAGCACCGAGCCGGAGGAGCCGCAGGCCTCATCCACCAAGCGCCCCCGGAGCGCGCCCCCGAAGACCGCTTCGGAGCGGGCTCCGGAGACGGCGGACCGGTCGGAGGAGACGGTGCCCGGCCCGACGCGGTCCTCGGCCGGCGGCACGGTCCAGGGCAATCAGACGCCGATGTCGTCCAGCCCGTCCGCCTCGGCGGCCTCGACGAGCAATGTGAAGCCGTACACCGTGGACGGCGGGCGGGTCGTGCTCGACCTGGGCAAGAGGTCCGCGGAGCTGGTGTCGGCGACGCCCAACGCGGGCTGGACGATGGATGTGTGGAAGGAGCCGTGGTGGATTCGGGTGACCTTCACCAAGGACGGCCGTGAGGTGTCGGTCTTCTGCACCTGGCACGCGGGCCCGCCGACCGTCGTGTTCGACGACCGCTGAGCCGGGGACTCCCGGAGGCCTTCCGGGCCCCGGGGGTCACTGGAAGACGGCGGGCGGCGGCGCCGGGGAGGGCTTGGCGCCGGCGTCGGTGACGGGCGCGGCGCCGCCGGTGAAGTCCCTCAGCTCCCGGCCGTGTTCGACCCGGCCGGGGTGCGGGTCGCCCGCCACCCGGCGGGTCAGCTCGGCGACCGGGAGAGCGGTGTCGGAGGCGAGCAGCACGGCGTTCCCGAAGCGCCGGCCGCGCAGTACCGCCGGGTCGGCGGCGAGCGCCAGTTCGGGGAAGACGGCCGCCGCCGTGGCGACCTGGGCCCGGAGGTGGGCGAGTGGCGGGCCGTCGGCGAGATTGGCGGCGTACTGACCGCCGGGCCGCAGCACCCGGCGGACCTCGGTGAGGAACTCGGTGCTGGTGAGGTGCGCCGGGGTGCGGGCGCCGCCGAACACATCCGCGATGATCAGATCGGCCCAGTCGTCGGGGAGTTTCCCGAGTCCGGCGCGGGCGTCCATGGCGCGCACCCGGACACGGGCGTTCGGGTCCAGCGGGAGATGGGTGCGGACCAGCTCGACCAGGGCCGCGTCCAACTCGACGATCTGCTGGGTGGAACGGGGGCGGGTCGCCGCGATGTAGCGGGCGAGCGTGAAGGCGCCGCCGCCGAGATGGACGGCCCGGAGGGGGCGTCCGGGCGGGGCGGCGAGATCGGCGACATGGCCGAGGCGGCGCTGGTACTCGAAGGTGAGCACGGCCGGATCGTCGAGATCGACATGTGACTGCGGGGCGCTGTCGATGAGCAGGGTCCAGCCGTGGGGCCGGTCCGGGTCGGGTATCAGCTCGGCGTTTCCGCCGTCGACCCGCGCGGCCACCGGGTCGGGCCGGCCCGGCCCTCCCGTACGCCGCCGCTTGCTCTTCGCCACCCGGCCATTATCCGTGGACTGCCGGGGCCCGGCGCGGCGGGGGCGGCCGTTCCCCGGGGGGCGGCCGTTCCTTGGGGGGCAGCCGTTCCTCGGGGCGGGCCGGGCGCCGCCCGGGGCGCGGAGGGCGGCGCGGTCAGCGGCGGCTGTCGGCGGCCTCGATCAGCCGGGCCGCCTCTCCCAGGGCGCGGCGGAGCACCGCCGGGTCGGTGACCCGGTGCGGGTGCTCGGGCGGGAGGAGCCAGCCGGTGCCGCGCACGGGGGGCTCGGCGGGGACGCGCGGGCCCCGGCCCCAGGTCTGCGTACAGGCGCTGCCGGGGAGGTCCCAGCCGGCGGCGGTGCCGGGCGGGACCAGGAAGCCGAGGGTGTCGCAGCTTCCGTCGTGGAGTACGGGGCCGACGGCGGGGGCGGCGGTGCGGCGCAGGATGTCGACGGCCTCCAGGCCCTGCCGGGCGGGGACGGTCACCAGATCGCAGGCACCGGCGGCGCAGTCGCCGGGCGGGGGGCTGCTGTCGGCGCCGGGCCGGTGGCGGGCGGTGGTCGCGGGGGTCGCGGTCACGGCCGGGGGTGGGGGTGGGAGTGGGGTGGCCGGGGTGGCGGGTGCGGTGCCGGTGAGGGTCGGGGCGGGTGCCGCCGGTGCCCGGACGCCACCGCGAGCACTGATCTCCATGCCGGCCTCCATCACGGGGGAATCCCTTCCTCGCTCCAGGGGAGGCACGGACCGGGCCTCCCGGGTGTTCAACGGACCGGGGCGTCAAGGGCTACGGCGGCACACCGCCCAAAGGATGGCAGTTCATGGCAGATCGCGGCTGAGTTATCCCTTTTGCGGCCAAACTGTGGGTGTACAGGCCGTCACAGCAGGTACGTTCCCGGCTCGCTCGCCGGGAGGTGCGGCCATCCGCGAGAGAGGGCTCGGCCATGGGGACATCACAGGGTGCGGCGGCGGTTCCCAACAGCTCCTTCCGGCGGCTGCGCGGGCAGCTCTCCCCGGGGGAGTTCGCGGCGGCCGTCCGCAGGGCCGCCCGGCAGATCGGCGAGCAGGTGTCGTGCGACGCGCGCTATGTGGGGCGGGTCGAAGCGGGCGAGATCCGCTGCCCTAACTACGCCTACGAACGGGTATTCCTTCATATGTACCCGGGTCTGACGCTGGCGGACCTGGGGTTCACCGCGCGGGAGGTGGTGCGCGGCCGGGGGCGGCGCGAGCGGGCCGCCGGGGTGCCGGCGGCCCCCGCCGCACCGGTGGAGAAGGGCGGGAACAGGGGGACGGACCAGGGCAGGGGCAGGAGCGGGAGCGGGAGCGGGGACGGCGACGAGGAGAGCGATGTGTTGCGGCGCGCATTCATGACGAGCGGCTCGGCGACCGTGGCGGCGGCGTCCTTCGGGCTCGGCTCCGGGCTCGGCCTCGGTGCCGCGCTGCGCACCGGTGGCGGGACCGCGCCGGGTGCCGCCGGGGCGGGGGCGGGAGCGGGGGCCGGGGATGTGCCCGCGCCCCGGCGGGTCGGCGAGAGCGAGGTGGCGGCCGTCGAGGAGGCCGTCCGCCGGATCAGGCTGCTGGACGACCGCCACGGCGCGGACGGCCTCTACCAGCGGGCCGCCCAGCCGTTGCGGGCCGCCTACGCGCTGCTCGACTCCGGGATCTCCGCCCGCGGCTCCACCGCGGGGCGGCTGCACGCGGGCGCGGGCGAACTGGCGCTCTCCGTGGGGTGGCTGGCGCACGACTCGGCCCGCTTCGACGACGCCCGCTCCCACTACGCGGAGGCGCTGGCGACCGCTCGGGTCGCGGGGGACGCGGCCGTGGAGGCGCACGCCTTCTCCAACACCTCCTTCCTCGCCCGGGACGCCGGCCGCCACCGGGAGGCCGTCCGCGCCGCCCAGGCGGGTCTGCGGGCGGCCCGGGACCTGGGGTCGGCGCGGCTGCTGTCGCTGCTGGCGCTGCGGGAGGCGGGCGGGTGGGCCGGGCTCGGCGACCGGGCCGAGTGCGAGCGGGCGCTGGCGCGGGCGCACGGCCACTTCGACCGGGGGGTCTCGGCGGCGGACCCCGAGTGGATGTCCTTCTTCGGGCAGCCGGAGCTGGAGGCGCTCCAGGGGCAGTGCTGGGCCTCACTCGGCGAGTGGGCCCGCGCCGCCCGGCACGCCCGTCGCGCGGCATCGCTCCAGGACCACCGCTTCACCCGCAATCTGGCCCTCTACCGCGCGGAGTTGGCCGTGGACCTCGCCCACGACGGCGCACCGGACGAGTCGGCGGCGGCAGCGCGGCAGGTGCTGGATCTGCTGGAGGGGGTGCGGTCGTCGCGTATCCGCTCACTGCTGCGGACGACGGTGGTGGTGCTGCGGCCGCACGGGGCGGTTCCGGGGGTGCGGGATTTCCTGTCCCGCCACACCGAGGCCACCCATGGCGCTTAGCCGCGCCACGGGTGTTCGCGGAGCACGCGGGTCGGCTCTGCGGGGGTGTGAGGAGCCGCCTCGGCCTCGCCGGCGACTGAGCCCCCAACTCCGTGGGGCTCGCGCGGCGCCCCGGCCCCGTCGGCGATTGAGCCGCGCCCCCGGCTCCGTGGGTGATTGAGCCGCGCCCCTGGCTCCGTGGGTGATTGAGCCGCACCACTCCAGCCCCTCCGGCGATTGAGCCGCGACGGGCTTGACGCCGAACGCCTTGAGCGTCGCGAACGACGTGTTGTCGAGCGCGGCGACCTTGGAGGGCTTCCGCGGTACGTCGAGCCGG
>NZ_JBEOYB010000040.1:0-75381 GCF_040296845.1 Streptomyces sp. NPDC001985 | reverse complement strand
TTCACCAGGCCCTCCGGGCTTTCCCTTCGGTCTTGCATTTCCAACTCTACCAGACCGTTTTCCCATTCCGTTTCCGGACTTGGATTCAGATCCAGAGGCCAGTTGGACCGGCCTTTCGCCTTTCGGCTGCCTTTCGGCGTGTTCACTACGTTAACCGATTCCCGCGTCAACTCATAATCGAGTCTTTCGAAATGGATTGCGGCATGCCGAAATCGCACCCGATTGGGGTTGGTCGTCAGTAGTGGATGGCCACTTCGGGATGCTGAACAGCAGGGCCCGTCTCAAGCGGCTCGGGCTACGTTAGGCGGCGTGCGGGGCCGAGTCAAGTTGCGCGGCGGCGCGGGGTGTGGGCGCGGTAGGGGCTGACGGTGGGGTCGCCCGCGATCCAGTAGCGCCAGGGGTGGTGGGCTCCGTCGCCGCCCACTCCGGTGCGGGGACCACTGGAGACCTGGTCAGGGCGGAGAGCCGGGCCCGGGAGCAGGGAGAGCGGGGCGGTGGTGCCGGCGCAGAGGTCGGTGCCGTTGAGATCGCGGTCGACATCGAGGGCGGTGGCCAGACGTGCCGGGCCTTTGGCCAGTTCTCTGTCGTATCGGGCCGAGAGTCGACGTTTGCGGGCCTGCTCGGCGCCCGCGAGAATCTCGCCGGCCCTCAGCAGAACTCCGCTCGCACGGCCCTCGGGACCGCACACCGCGTTGAGGCAGTGCCACATTCCGTAAGTGAAGTAGACGTAGGCATGGCCCGGCGGGCCGAACATCACCTCGTTCCGGGGGGTCCGGCCGCGGAAGGCGTGGGAGCCCGGGTCCAGCTCGCCCGCGTAGGCCTCGACCTCGGTGATCCGCAGCTCGATGGGGCCGTCGGCGGTGTTCCGTATCAGGGTGCAGCCGAGGAGTTCCGGGGCGACGTCCAGGACGGGGCGGTCGAAGAAGGCCCGGGGCAGCGGCGTACGGTCGGAGGGCTTGATCATGGCGTCCGAGGGTAGCGGGGAACCGGTGCCCGCTGTGGTGCGTATGTACGGAGCAGGAAAGAGAAGGAGTGGACATGGGCTTCAAGAAGCTGCTCGCGAGCCTGGGCGCCGGTGGTGCGTCGGTGGAGACAGTGCTCACCGAGGAGAACGTGGTGCCGGGCGGTGTCGTCCAGGGCGAGGTCCGCGTTCAGGGCGGTTCGGTGGATCAGCGCATCGAGGCGCTCTCCGTCGGTCTTCAGGCGAAGGTCGAGGTGGAGAGCGGTGACCAGGAGGTCAGGCAGAACATCGAGTTCGCCAAGCAGCAGCTCGGTGGGGCCTTCGAGGTGAAGGCCGGTGCGGTGCATGTGGTGCCGTTCGGCCTGGAGATCCCGTGGGAGACCCCGGTGACGAACATCGCCGGCCAGCGGCTGCGCGGGATGGACATCGGGGTGACAACCGAACTGGAGATCGCGCGGGCGGTCGACTCGGGCGACCTGGACCCGGTGAACGTCCATCCGCTCCCGGCCCAGCAGGCGATTCTCGACGCCTTCGTCCAGCTCGGCTTCCGTTTCAAGAGCGCTGACATGGAGCGCGGGCACATCCGGGGAACGCGGCAGAAGCTGCCGTTCTACCAGGAGATCGAGTTCTACCCGCCGGAGCGGTACCGGGGCCTGCACCAGGTGGAGCTGACGTTCATCGCCGATGAGCACGAGATGGACGTCATCGTGGAGATGGACAAGAAGCCCGGTCTGTTCAGCGAGGGCAGCGACTCGTACAAGGCGTTCACGGTCGGACAGCGGGACTTCGGCTCCACCGACTGGGCGGCGTACCTCAATCAGTGGCTCGCCGATGTCGGCGGCCGGCGCAACTGGCTCTAGTCACTGGCCCTAGGGTCGTGTCCGGCGGTCCGGCTGAGGCCGTGAGCCGGGCGGACCGGGACAGGATCGATCCGACGAGAGGTTGTGGATGTGACCGAGTTGACGAGGGCGCCCCTTCCGCACGCTTTCCATCCGGAGGTGCCGTCGTTCACGGTGGTGAGCGATGACATCGCGCCGGGGGCGGTACTGAAGGACGCTCAGCTCCACGCGGCGGGGAATCTCTCGCCGCATCTGCGGTGGGAGGGCTTTCCCGCCGGGACCGAGAGCTTCGCCGTGACCTGTTTCGATCCGGACGCGCCCACGGGCAGCGGATTCTGGCACTGGGTGCTCTTCGACATCCCGGCGTCGGTCACCGAGCTGCCCGCCGGTGCGGGCAGCGGGTCGTTCGCCGGGCTGCCCGACGGGGCGGTCCAGGTCCGCAACGACTACGGATCGAAGGAGTTCGGCGGGGCCGCGCCGCCGGCCGGGGAGAACCATCGCTATGTCTTCACGGTGTACGCGGTGGATCAGCCGAGGCTCGGCCCCGACGCGGAGGTCTCGCCGGCCGTGGTGGGCTTCAATCTCCGTTTCCACACGCTCGGACGCGCCCAGTTGATCGGCGAGTACGCGAGTCCGGCGGAGAGCTGACTCCGGTACGGACCGTTCGTCCATTGTTTGCCCTGCTCTGGTCCTGGAGAGATCAGAGCAGGGCAGTTTTTTTGTCGCCGGGTCCTCGCACGGGGCTCTGAGCGGCATGGATATTGCGTTGTCCATCTCGGCGCGCCCGGCCAGAGTTGATCCAGGCCCGCCAGGGGGCGGGCAGGCGAACGGAGGCGGGCGGGATGCGCGACACGCTGGTACTGAATGCGAGCTTTGAACCGCTGTCGACGGTGACTCTGCACCGTGCGGTGGTTCTGGTGCTCCAGGACAAGGCGGTTGTCGAGCAGGCCCACCCGGGTCTCCGGATGCGTGCGGCGGCGGTGGATCTTCCCGTACCGCGGGTGATCAGGCTGTGCAGATATGTCAGGGTGCCCTTCCGAAGACAGGCGCCGTGGTCGAGACGGGGAGTGCTGGTGCGGGACCAGCACCGGTGCGCGTACTGCGGCAGACGCGCGACGACGGTCGACCATGTGGTGCCGCGTTCGCACGGTGGTGCGGACAGCTGGCTCAATACGGTGGCCTCCTGCGCGGAGGACAATCACCGCAAGGCGGACCGTACGCCCGAGCAGGCGGGGATGCCGCTGCTGCGTGAGCCGTTCATACCCTCCCCGGCCGATGCGATGCTGCTGGGGCTGCGGGCCGGGGAGCGGGCGGAGCTGCCCGGCTGGCTGGCCGGCCGGCAGGCCGCGTAGTCGTGGGGGAGGGAGCCCGTCCCGGTGGGGCGGGCTCCGGCGGTGTCAGGTGAAGCGGCGCAGCAGAAGCTGGACGATGGCGATCGTGCCGACGGCGACGATGATGGCGCGGAGCGCGTTCGGGGGGAGCTTGCGCCCGTAGGCGGCGCCGAGCTGGCCGCCGATGGCGGAGCCGACGGCGATCAGCAGGACGGCCGTCCAGTCGAGTTCGGCGACGAAGAGGAAGAAGATCGAGGCGACACCGGTGACCACGGCGGCGAGAACGGTCTTCACCGCGTTGATGCGCTGGAGGGTGTCGTTGATCAGCATGCCCATGAGGGCGATGTAGATGATGCCCTGGGCGGCGGTGAAGTAGCCGCCGTAGACGCTGGCGAGCAGCAGCCCGATGAGGAGCAGGGGGCCGCCGTCGGCGTGTCCCGGGGTGCCGTTGCGCTCACGGCGACGCTGGACGGCCCGGGAGATACGGGGCTGGAGGATGATCAGCACGAGGGCGAGGGCGACGAGTATCGGGACGATGGTCTCGAAGGCCGTCGGTGGCAGGGTCAGCAGCAGTACGGCTCCGCCGACACCGCCGATGGCGGCGACGATCCCGAGCCGGATGACGCGGCGGGCCTGGCCGGCGAGTTCGGCGCGGTAGGCGATGGCGCCGCTGATCGCGCCGGAGACCATGCCGAGGGCGTTGGAGACGGTCGCGGTGACCGGGGGGAGGCCGGTGGCGAGGAGCACGGGGAAGGTGATCAGGGTTCCCGAGCCCACGATGGCGTTGATCGCGCCACCGCAGACACCCGCGACGAAGACGGCGAGCATCTCCCAGATGGTCACGGTGTGTGCCGCCCCTCATGATCGGTGCCGAGTGCACCGATCATGCCCGATGAGGGATGGCGTCAGTCGAGCGGGGGCTCTTCGCGCCGCTCTTTTCCGGTGTTGAAGCCGGGGACTCCGCCGCCGAGGTTGCCGAAGGCGCCGGAGAGTCCCTTGAGGGCGTCGCCGATCTCGCTGGGGACGATCCAGAGCTTGTTGGCGTCGCCCTCGGCGATCTTGGGGAGCATCTGGAGGTACTGGTAGGAGAGGAGCTTCTGGTCCGGGTCTCCGGCGTGGATGGACTCGAAGACGGTACGGATGGCCTGGGCCTCGCCCTCGGCACGGAGGGCCGCGGCCTTGGCCTCGCCTTCCGCGCGGAGGATCGCGGACTGCTTCTCGCCCTCGGCGGTGAGGATCTGCGACTGGCGGATGCCCTCGGCGGTGAGGATCGCGGCGCGCTTGTCGCGGTCGGCGCGCATCTGCTTCTCCATCGAGTCCTGGATGGAGGTGGGCGGCTCGATCGCCTTCAGCTCGACGCGGTTGACGCGGATGCCCCACTTGCCGGTGGCCTCGTCCAGGACGCCGCGGAGGGCGGCGTTGATCTCCTCGCGGGAGGTGAGGGTCCGCTCCAGGTCCATGCCTCCGATGATGTTCCGGAGGGTGGTGACGGTGAGCTGCTCGATGGCCTGGATGTAGCTGGCGACCTCGTAGGTCGCGGCGCGGGCGTCGGTCACCTGGTAGTAGATGACGGTGTCGATGTTGACGACCAGGTTGTCCTGGGTGATCACCGGCTGCGGCGGGAAGGGGACGACCTGTTCGCGCAGGTCGATGCGGTTGCGGATGGAGTCGATGAAGGGGACGACGATGTTGAGGCCCGCGTTGAGGGTGCGGGTGTAGCGCCCGAAGCGCTCGACGATGGCGGCGCTGGCCTGCGGGATGACCTGGATCGTCTTGATCAGGGCGATGAAGACCAGCACCACCAGAATGATCAGGACGATGATGATCGGTTGCATCGCTTGTTCCTGTGCCCTTCGCTGCGGAATGAGTCCGATGGCCGGATGAGTCTGATGATCGAGTTTCCCAGATCAGTGGTCTGCGCGGGGGGCGTTCCGCAGGTTGGCCTGGATTGTCGTCGGCGGGGTCAGCCCCCGGTCACATGACGACCGCGGTGGCACCGTCGATCTCGACGACATCGACCTGCCGGCCGGGCTCGAAGACCATCTCCGCGTCGAGCGTGCGGGCGGACCAGATCTCACCGGCGAGCTTGATGCGCCCGCCGCTCCCGTCGACCCGTTCCACCACGACCGCCTGACGGCCCTTCAGCGCGTCGACCCCGCTGGAGAATCCGGGTCCGCCGGTGCGCTGGCGTCCCGCTATCGACCGGACGACGGCGATGAGGGCGACGGAGACCACGGCGAAGACCAGCACCTGGGCGACCACACCGCCGCCGAGTGCCGCGACGACGGCCGCCGCGACCGCTCCGGCGGAGAACATTCCGAACTCGGGCATCGCGGTGAGGACCAGCGGAATGCCCAGTCCGACCGCGCCGATCAGCCACCACACCCACGCGTCGATTTCCACATGGTCATGGTAGGTCCGCCGGTCGGGTCAGGACAGGGGGCCAGGGTGTCCGGGAATCGGCGGAAGGTCGGTTCTCGGCCAGAACTTATGCGTTCCGGCCGAGCGGCAGCCCTCGCGCGGTCCAGCGGTCGTCGACGCGCTCGACGACGAGCGGCAGGCCGAAGCAGAGGGAGAGGTTGCGCGAGGTCAGTTCCATCTCCACCGGTCCGGCGGCCAGCACCTTGCCCTGGCGGATCATCAGTACATGGGTGAAGCCCGGCGCGATCTCCTCGACATGGTGGGTGACCATGATCATGGAGGGGGCGTACGGGTCACGGGCGAGGCGTCCGAGCCGGCGCACCAGGTCCTCGCGGCCGCCGAGGTCGAGGCCGGCCGCGGGCTCGTCCAGGAGCAGCAGTTCGGGGTCGGTCATCATCGCGCGGGCGATCAGGGTCCGCTTGCGCTCGCCCTCGGAGAGGGTGCCGAAGCGGCGGTCCAGATAGTCGGTCATGCCGAGCCGGTCGAGGAAGGCGCGGGCGCGCTCCTCGTCCACCGCGTCGTAGTTCTCGTGCCAGGTGGCGGTCATGCCGTACGCCGCGGTGAGCACGGTCTGGAGCACGGTCTGCCGCTTGGGGAGCTTCTCGGCCATGGCGATGCCGGCCATGCCGATCCGGGGGCGCAGCTCGAAGACGTCGACGCCGCCGAGGCGCTCGTCCAGGATCTTGACCGTGCCGGTGGTCGGGAAGAGATAGCTGGAGGCGAGGTTGAGCAGGGTCGTCTTGCCGGCGCCGTTGGGGCCGAGGATGATCCAGCGCTCCCCCTCCTTGACCGACCAGGAGACGTCGTCCACCAGAGCGCGTCCGTCGCGGACCACGGATACGTCCACCAGCTCCAGTACTTCGCTCATGAGCGCGTTGTCTCCCCATGCAATCGTCTTGAGGTGTGTGGAGGCCCTGTGTGCCTGTGGGCACAGCCCCCAGGGAAAACCTACGCCACCGGTCGGGTGGCACCGTCCACCGGTCCGAACCTTGGGGTTCGTCCTTAGGGTGGGGGCATGTTGTGGGAACCACGTTCAGGACGGCTGGCCGCCTGGGGCAATGCCCTGTTGGCGGGGGCCGCATCACCGGATGACGCGGTGCAGGCGATCGTCGCGGACGACGCGGTGCACCGGGTGGAGGGGCTGCCGGGCGAGGCGGGGCCGGTCGGTCTCAGCCTGGCGCTGGGGCGGCTGCGGCTGCTCGGGGTGACCGGGTGGCGGGTGGCGCTGCCGGTGCCGGGGCATCCGCTGGGGCTCAGCGGGCCCGCGGAGTTCAACGCGCGGGCGCTGGAGGCCGAGGAGGCGGTCGTGGGGTACGGGGCCGCGTTCGGTCTCGTGCCCGAGGTGCGCGAGGCGGGCGCGGGGACCGGCGCCGCGGATGTGCGGGTGGAGGTGGTCTGGCACTGTCTGCCGGTGCGGGAGGCCCCGCCGGCGGATGTGCCCTCGCTCGGCGAGGCCGAGCGGGAGCTGGCGGAGGCGCTGCGCGACGCGACGCGGGTGCTGGCGCGCCTCGATGTGGCCGCGTCGGGTCCGGTGGCGGACGCGGCGGTGGACGCCTACCGGGCGCGGGCGGAGCGGGGGCGGGAGGCGCTGGCGCCGGGGTATCCGCCGCGGGCGGTGCGGGTGCTGGAGCTGGCCCAGCGGGTGGGGCTGCTGATCTCGGTGGCGTACGAGAACGGGCACGGCGGGGCCGTGAGCGCCTCGGAGATGGCGGCGCGGGGTGAGGCGCTGCGGCCGGTGGAGCGGGTGGCGCGGCGGGCGCAGGTGGCCGCGTACAACGCGTATGTGGAGGAGCGGGAGCGCGGGAGGTGATCCGGGGGGGGCCGCCCCGGCCCCGGAGGTCCGGGCGGGGGGCGGCCCGGTCCCGGACCCCCGGTGGGGCCGGGTCCGGGCGGGGGGCGGCCCGGTCCCGGACCCCCGGTGGGGCCGGCCCGTGCGCACGGGTGGGGCCGGTCCACCGGGGGGGGTGGTGGGTGTCAGGCGTTGATGCCGAGGTTGCCGAAGGCCGGGTTGAGCAGGCCGATCACATTCACGGTGTTGCCCACGGCGTTGACCGGGACGTGGACCGGGACCTGGACCAGATTGCCCGAGGCGACGCCCGGGGAGCCGACGGCCTCGCCCCAGGCGTGGGCCCCGCCGGAGGCGGAGGCGACGCCGGCACCCGCGGCGATGAGGCTGCCGGTGATCATGGTGAGGGCGGCGGCCTTCTTCAGGTTCTTCACTTCTTCAGTCCTCCTGGGCATTGACCGCGGCGGTGCGCCGCGGCACGCCCTGGACAACGCCGTACGCGCGATCGGGATGCGCCGTCCGGGTGACATACACCCGACAGTATGAATCTCCGACCGGTCGGGAACCCGGGTGGGACTCCTTCGGTCACCCCGCCAGACCGTGACGTACCGCCCAGAGCGCCGCCTGGGTGCGGTCCGCCAGATCCAGTTTCATCAGGATGTTCGAGACATGCGTCTTGACCGTCTTCTCGGAGAGGACGAGGGCGCGGGCGATCTCCCGGTTGGAGCGGCCGTCGGCGATCAGTCCGAGGACCTCGCGCTCCCGCTCGGTGAGGGAGCCGCCGCGCCCGTGGCCGCCGCCCTGCTCCTCCTGGGAGAGGAGGGCGCCCGCCACCTCGGGCTGGAGCAGCACATGGCCCGCGTGGACCGAGCGGATGGCCCCGGCGAGCGCCTCGGGGTCGATGTCCTTGTAGACATAGCCGGAGGCGCCGGCGCGCAGGGCGGGGACCACGGTGCGCTGCTCGGTGAAGCTGGTGACGATCAGCACCTTCGCGGGGTTGGCGAGGTCGCGGAGCCTGCGCAGGGCCTCGATCCCGTCGGTGCCGGGCATCTTCACGTCCATGAGGACGACATCGGGCTTCAGCTCCTCGGCCCGGGCCACCCCCTCCTCGCCGTCGCCCGCCTCGCCGACGACCTCGATGTCGTCCTGGATCTCCAGGAAGGTGCGCAGCCCTCGGCGCACCACCTGGTGGTCGTCGACCAGCAGAACCCGAACCACCTTGTCACCCACCGGGGACCTCCATCTCGATCGTGGTGCCCTTGCCGGGCGCTGACTGGACGGTGAGTCTGCCGCCGACGCCGCTCGCCCGGTCCCGCATGGAGACCAGTCCGAGGTGGCGGCCGGCCCGGCGGACCGTGCGGGGCTCGAAGCCCCGGCCGTTGTCGGTGACGCTGAGGACCGCGCCCTGGCCCCGGGGGGCGAGCACGACGTCCACCCGGTGGGCGCCGGAGTGGCGCAGGGCGTTGTGCAGGGCCTCCTGGGCGACCCGGAGCACGGCTTCCTCCTGGGCGGCGGGCAGGGCCTTGGTGCCGCAGGTGTCGAAGGTGACCCGGGCGGCGTGGGCGCGGTCGAGGACCTGGATGTGGGTGCGGAGGGTGTTGATCAGACCGTCCTCGTCGAGGGCGGCGGGGCGCAGCTCGACGACGGCGGCGCGCAGCTCGTCGGCGGCCTCGGCGGCGAGGGCCGCGACCTGCTGGAGCTCGTCCTTGGCGCGGGCCGGGTCGCGGTCCACGAGGGCGGTGGCGGCCTGGGCTGTGAGACGGAGCGAGAAGAGCTTCTGGCTGACCGCGTCGTGCAGCTCGTGGGCGAGCCGGGAGCGCTCCTCGGCGATGGTCAGCTCGCGGCTGCGCTCGTACAGCCGGGCGTTGGTCAGGGCGATGGCGGCGTGCTGGGCGAGGATCGAGAGCAGCTCCTCGTCGGCCTCGGTGAAGCCGCAGCCGCCCCCGGGCCGGGGGCAGCGCTTGTTGGCGAGGAAGAGGGCCCCGATGATCTCCTCGCCGTCCTTGATCGGGACGCCGAGGAAGTCGGAGAGGTCGGGGTGGGCGGCGGGCCAGCCGCCAAAGCGCGGGTCCTCGCGCACATCGGCGAGCCGCTCGGTCCTGGCGTCGCGGAGCATGGCCGCGAGGACGCCGTGCTGGCGGGGCAGGGGGCCGATCGCCTTCCACTGCGCCTCGCTGACGCCGTCGACCACGAACTGGGCGAAGCCGCCGTGGTCGTCGGGGACGCCGAGGGCGGCGTACTCCGCGTCCAGCAGGTCGCGGGCGGAGGCGACGATGGTCTTGAGCACATCGCGCACCTCCAGATGCCTGCTCATGGCGAGGAGTGCGGTGCTCACGGCGGCGAGGCCCGAGCTGGGTCGATGGCTCATGCCCTCACCGTACCGGCGGGGTGTGACCGTCCGTATCCGTCGGTGGGCGGCAGCTGATTAGGACCGGGGGCCTAGGTCGAAAAGCCTTGGGGAAGGGGGTCCGCCGGACGAGGCGGAGGTGAGGTTCCCCTTTCTACGGTGGGTGGGTCGGCGCGGAGCAGTACGACACGGACCCGACGCGCGCCGGCCGGAGAAGGGGATGGACGCCATGCCGGTTGCGGTGATCACGGGATCTTCGAAGGGGCTGGGGCGCGCGCTCGCGGCCGGGCTCGCGGAGCGCGGCTGGGATCTGGTGCTGAATGCCCGGACCGCCGGGGTGCTGGAGCGCAGTGCCCGGTTCGTGGGGGCGCACGGCACCCGGGTGGTGGCGGTGCCGGGCGATGTGAACGATCCGGCGCACCGGGCGGCGCTGGTGGCCGCCGCCCGGGAGCTGGGCGGCCTCGATCTGCTGGTGAGCAATGCCAGTGTGCTGGGCGCCGCGCCGCTGGTGCGGCTGGAGGCGCAGCCGCTGGCGGGGCTGCGGGAGGCGCTGGAGACCAATGTGGTGGCGGCGCTGGGGCTGGTGCAGGAGGCGCTGCCGCTGCTGCGGGCCTCGGAGGCCGGGACGGTGATCGCGATCAGCTCGGACGCGGCGGCGGAGGCGTACGAGACCTGGGGCGGCTACGGGGCGTCGAAGGCGGCGCTGGACCACCTGATGGCGGTGCTGGGGGTGGAGGAGCCGGAGCTGCGGGTGTGGGCGGTGGACCCGGGGGACATGGACACCGATCTGTACGAGGCGGCGGTCCCGAACGACGGTGAGGAGCGCCCGACGCCGGAATCGGTGGTTCCGGGCTTTCTGCGGCTGCTGGACCAGCGGCCGGTGAGCGGGCGGTACGCGGCCCCCTCGCTGCTGGAGACGGTGTGAGCGGGGTGCGGTGATGTCGGAGCCGGTGCGGGCGCTGGAGGCGCTGTGGGTGCCCGACGAGCTGTCGGCGCGGGTCCCGGCGGAGGTGCGGGGCGCGGGGCGGGACGACGTACGGCTGCTGGTGTCGCGCGGCGTCCGGGTCTCGCACCGGGTCTTCCGGGAGCTGCCGGGGGTGCTGCGGGCCGGTGATGTGCTGGTGGTCAACACCTCGGCGACGCTGCCGGCGGCGGTGACCGGGCGGCTGGCGGCCGAGGCGGTGGTGGTGCACTTCTCCACGCTCGGTGACGACGGTCGGTGGGCGGTGGAGCTGCGGCGGCCGGACGGGGCGGGGACCACGCTGCCCCGGCCCGGCGGGCCCCCGGGGGCGGCGGTGCGGCTGCCCGGGGGCGTGCGGCTGGTGCTGGAGGAGCCGCTGGTGGCGGGGGCGGACCGGCTGTGGTGGGCGTCGGTGCCGGTGCCCGTGGCGGGGCTGCTGAGCCGGTACGGGCGGCCCATCCGGTACGCGTACACCGCCGGGGAGCAGCCGCTCTTGGCGTATCAGACGGTGTTCGCCCGCCCGAGGGCCGATGGCGCGGGCTCGGCGGAGATGCCGAGTGCCGCGCGGCCCTTCACGGCGCGGCTGGTCGCGGAGCTGGTGAGCCGGGGGGTGCAGTTCGCTCCGGTGGTGCTGCACACGGGGGTGGCGTCGGCCGAGGCGCACGAGCCGCCGTATCCGGAGCGCTTCGGGGTGCCCGCGGCGACCGCGTGGCTGGTGAACGCCGCGCGGGCGGCCGGCGGGCGGATCGTGGCGGTGGGGACGACGGCGGTACGGGCGCTGGAGTCGGCGGCGGGGGCGGACGGGGTGGTGCGGGCGGCCTCGGGGTGGACGGATCTGGTGGTGACGCCCGAGCGCGGGGTGCGGGCCGTGGACGGCCTGCTGACCGGTCTGCACGAGCCCGCGGCCTCGCATCTGCTGATGCTGGAGGCGATCGCCGGGCGGGCCGCTCTCTGCCGTGCGTATGAGGAGGCGCTGCGCGGGCTCTACCTCTGGCACGAGTTCGGCGACGTCCATCTCGTACTTCCGGATGACAACCCGCATGGCAACGCTGACACATTGCATTACTGAAGCAACGCATTGTGATATCAGTGGGGCCTCGGTGTGAGCCCGCGCATAGGACGCACGTCACTTACGAATCTCTTTAGTGGAGAGATAAGGACCGTGTGAGCGGGCGCGGAGTAATTGGGAGGGCGATTGGCCAAGGGCGTGATCCACTATCGCGGGTCGTACGTCACACCTTTGCCAGGGCATTTTGCTGCCGCTAAGAATTGCCCAGTCGCCACGCCGCAGGAGCGCAGCGCCGCCTCCACGGCCTGAAGCGACTTCCCGATTCGAAGAGGTACGTCTGTATGTCCGCGTCCAGCATTCGCAGTACCCATATGACCAAGGCTCGCAAGGCCTCGATCGCCGGTATCGCCGCCGCCGGTGCCGCAGCAGTCACTCTCTCTCTGGTGCCCGCCGGCGGCTCGGCCGAAACCAAGGCAGTGGCCGGAACCGCTCCGGTGGCCCTCCAGGCCGCTTCCGGCAAGCCGGCCATGCTCCACCTCGACACGGAGAAGTCCGCCGCCGAGACCCAGATCCAGGAGGCCGTGAAGGCCGCCGCCAAGGCGAAGACCGACGCGAAGGCCCAGGCCGACGCCAAGGCGAAGCTCGCCGCCGCGACCAAGAAGGCCGCCGCCGAGTCCGCCGCCGCCAAGCGTGCCTCCGAGGAGACGGTCGCCACCCGCACCGTCGCCGCCCGTACCGCCGTCTACCCCAACAACCTGGACGGCTGGATTCGCGAGGCGCTCTCCATCATGAAGAAGGAGGGCATCCCCGGCTCGTACGACGGGCTGCACCGCAACATCATGCGTGAGTCCAGCGGCAACCCGCGTGCCATCAACAACTGGGACATCAACGCGATCAACGGTGTGCCGTCGAAGGGCCTGCTCCAGGTCATCCAGCCGACGTTCAACGCCTACCACGTGGCCGGGACCCCGTTCGACCTGTACCACCCGGTCGCCAACATCGTCGCCGCGGCCAACTACGCCGCCGACCGCTACGGCTCGATCGACAACGTCTTCGGCGCCTACTGAGCCGGAGCCCGGTCCGGACAGGCGGACCGCGACATACAGACGCCGGAAGGGCGGCACCCCCGTACGGGAGTGCCGCCCTTTCGGCACGGGTGCGGCGGAGCCGCTCCGCGCGGCGGAGCGGCGGGGCCCGCCCGGCCGGGGCGAGCGGCGGGGCTACTTGCGCATGACCTCGGGCTCGTGCCGGCGCAGCAGCCGGGCCACGGCGACACCGCAGAGGAGCGCCATCACGAGCAGAACCGTCACATTGACGCCCCACTGCCCCGCCGAGTGCGCCCAGAGGGGATCGGTGTCCCCGGGGTTCCCGCTGTCCCACGGCGGCATCAGCCGCCCCAGGTCCAGGGTCGTTCCGGCGCCGGCGACGGCCCAGCGGGAGGGCATCAGCCAGGCGAACTGCTCCAGGCCCGGTGAGTCGTACACCTTGAAGAGAATCCCGGTGAAGACGATCTGGACGATCGCGAACATCACCAGCAGCGGCATGGTCTTCTCGGTGGTCCGCACCAGCGAGGAGATGACCAGGCCGAACATCATGGAGGTGAAGCCGAGGGCGATGACCACCAGGCAGAGTTCCAGGGCGGGCGGGAGGATCAGGCCCTCGGCGGGCAGCTCGCGCGGGGCGAAGCCGATACCGCAGAGGATGACGCCCTGGACGGCGGTGATCAGCCCGAGGACGATCACCTTGGACATCAGATAGGCGGAGCGGGAGAGCCCGGTGGCGCGCTCCCGTTCGTAGATGACCCGTTCCTTGATCAGCTCTCGGACGGAGTTGGCCGCGCCGGAGAAGCACATGCCGACCGTCAGGATCAGCATGATGGTGCCGGCGTCGCTGTTGTGCCGGGATTTCCCGTCGTCGGGGGCCGCGAGGCCGAACTCGGCCGGGATGACCACACTGACCAGGCCGAGGACGGCGGGCAGGATCACCATCAGCGCGAGAAAGCCCCGGTCGGAGGCGATGACGGCGGTGTAGCGGCGCATCAGCGTCGCCAGCTGGGCGCCCCAGCTCTGCGGCTTGGGCGGGCGGACCCGCTGCGGCGGGGCCACGGCGGCCTGCTGCGGGGCGACGGCGTCGATGTCGGCCGCGTACATCTGGTAGTGCTGTGAGCCGCGCCAGCGGCCGGCCCAGTCGTACTCGCGGTAGTTCTCGAAGGCGGAGAAGACATCGGCCCAGGTGGTGTAGCCGAAGAAGTTGAGCGCCTCCTCCGGGGGGCCGAAGTAGGCGACCGTACCGCCGGGGGCCATGACCAGCAGTTTGTCGCAGAGCTGGAGCTCGGCCACCGAGTGGGTGACCACCAGGACGGTGCGGCCGTCGTCGGCCAGTCCGCGCAGCAGCTGCATCACATCGCGGTCCATGCCCGGGTCGAGGCCCGAGGTCGGCTCGTCCAGGAAGATCAGCGAGGGCTTGGTGAGCAGCTCCAGGGCGACCGAGACGCGCTTGCGCTGGCCGCCGGAGAGCGAGGTGATCTTCTTGTCCTTGTGGAGGTCGAGCTTCAGCTCGCGCAGCACCTCGTCGATCCGGGCCTCGCGCTCGCTCTCGGCGGTGTCACCGGGGAAGCGGAGCCGGGCGGCGTATTTCAGCGCTTTCCGGACGGTGAGTTCCTTGTGCAGGATGTCGTCCTGGGGGACGAGACCGATGCGCTGGCGCAGTTCGGCGAATTGCTTGTAGAGGCTGCGGTTGTCGTAGAGGACATCACCCTGGTTGGCGGGCCGGTATCCGGTGAGCGCCTTGAGGAGGGTGGACTTTCCCGATCCCGAGGGACCGATGACACCGATGAGGGATTTCTCGGGGACACCGAAGGAGACATCGCGGAGAATCTGCTTTCCGCCGTCGACGGTGACCGTCAGATGCCGTGCGGAGAAGGAGACTTCCCCGGTGTCGACGAATTCCTCCAGGCGTTCGCCGACGATCCGGAAGGTGGAGTGGCCGACACCGACGATGTCCTCGGGGCCGATGACGACGGAGGTGGATCTCGGAATCGGCTGGCCATTGACGAAGGTGCCGTTGTGGGCCCCGAGGTCGCGGAGTTCGAAACGGCCGTCCGGGGTCGCGGTGAATTCGGCGTGGAAGCGGGACACCTGGAGGTCGGCGATGACCAGTTCGTTCTCCAGCGCGCGGCCGATGCGCATGACCCGGCCCCGGGAGAGCTGGTGGAAGGTGGTGGGGTCGCGGTCGCCGGGGGCGGGCGCTCCCGGGGCTTCGGCTCCCCGCTGCCGCGGAATCCCGTCCGGCGGGTGGGCCCCTGCCCGCGCCACGGGTGCGCCGTCGCCCGCGTACGGGGGGTGGTGCCGTCCCTGGGCGTCCGCGGCCGGGCCGCCGCCGGGCCGCCGCTGGTGGGAGGGTTCCTGGAGGACGGGGGCCTGCTGCTGGTACGGGTCCGGGAACCGCTGCCGCTCCGGCGCGCTCCCCCCGGCCGCCGCCGCTCCCGAGAGGGTCAGCCGGGGGCCGTCCGTGGCGTTGCCCAGGTACACGGCCAGTCCGGGGGCGATCTCCGACTGGTGGACGCGCCGGCCCTGCACATAGGTGCCGTTGGTGCTGCCGTGGTCCTCGATGACCCAACTCCGGCCGTCCCAGACGAGGCTGGCGTGCCTCCAGGAGACCCGGGCGTCCTCCAGCACCATGTCACCCTGCGGATCGCGCCCCAGGGTGTACGACCTGGACGGGTCGAGGGCCCAGGTCCTTCCGTTCAATTCCAGTACGAGTTCCCGCACTCCATGCCCCACTACTTGTCCCCCGAAATACCCTTGTCACAGGGAGTCTAGGGATGGCGAACATCGGGTGGAACTATTTCAGGCTCGGTTACGCACCTGGTACGCGGGCCGGTCCGCGGTGAGCGCCGGCCCCGCCGGAAGCGGCGCCTCCGTGACAGGAACGTGACACAGGGTGAGCGCCGGGGCCGCGACCGCTGTCCGCCCATCGGGATGGTTCATCTCGCCGTCACCATCGCCGGTTACGGTGGGAGAACCATGAGCGCATCGCAGACCTCCGACGTACGCACCCTTCTCGTCAAGATTTTCGGGAAGGACCGTCCCGGACTCACCGCCGGGCTCTTCGACACCCTCGCCGCCTTCTCGGTCGATGTCATCGACATCGAGCAGGTGGTCTCCCGGGGCCGCCTCGTCCTCTGCGCGCTGGTCACCGCGCCCACCGCGGCCGGGGCCGACGAGGGCGAGCTGCGGGCCACCGTGCACAGCTGGGCCGAGTCCGTGAAGCTCCAGGCCGAGATCATCTCGGGCATCGGGGACAACCGGCCGCGCGGCAGCGGCCGGTCCCATGTGACGGTGCTCGGCCACCCGCTCACGGCCGAGGCGACCGCGGCCATAACGGCGCGGATCGCGGCCGTCGGCGGCAATATCGACCGTGTCTTCCGGCTCGCCAAGTATCCGGTGACGGCGGTCGAGTTCGCTGTCTCCGGCGCGGAGACGGAGACCCTGCGCACCGCGCTGGCCACCGAGTCCTCCGCCATCGGCGTCGATGTGGCCGTGGTGTCGGCGGGGCTGCACCGCCGGGCCCAGCGGCTGGTGGTCATGGATGTGGACTCCACCCTGATCCAGGACGAGGTCATCGAGCTGTTCGCCGCCCACGCGGGGTGTGAGGAGCAGGTGGCCGAGGTCACGGCCGCCGCGATGCGCGGGGAGCTGGACTTCGAGCAGTCCCTGCACGCCCGGGTGGCGCTGCTGAAGGGTCTGGACGCCTCGGTGGTGGAGAAGGTGCGCGCCGAGGTGCGGCTGACTCCGGGCGCCCGGACCCTGATCCGTACCCTGAAGCGGCTGGGATTCCAGGTGGGTGTGGTCTCCGGTGGCTTCACCCAGGTCACCGATGACCTCAAGGAGCGGCTGGGGCTGGACTTCGCCTCGGCGAACACCCTGGAGATAGCCGGCGGCAGGCTCACCGGCCGGGTGACCGGGGAGATCGTCGACCGGGCGGGCAAGGCGCGGCTGCTGCGCCGGTTCGCCGCCGAGGCGGGCGTCCCGCTCGCGCAGACGGTGGCGATCGGTGATGGGGCCAACGATCTGGACATGCTGAACGCGGCCGGTCTGGGGGTCGCCTTCAACGCCAAGCCCGTGGTGCGGGAGGCCGCGCACACGGCGGTGAACGTGCCGTTCCTGGACACGGTGCTCTATCTGCTGGGCATCACCCGTGAAGAGGTCGAGGCGGCGGACGGCGCGGACGCCGAGCACTGAGGCGCACGGAAGCGGAAACGGAGCGGGGCCCCGGCGCGTGCCGGGGCCCTGTCGATGAGGGCCGGTCCGGGACCTCTGCCGGGGCGGGTGGCGAGGTACGGACACCTGCGGACGGTGCGGCCCCGGAGCGGGGCGGCCCGGGGCGCCGGATCAGTCGTGCGGAGCCCAGTAGCCGGTCAGCCGGGCGATTCCGTGCTCCACGCTCTTCCAGGAGCCGGTGAACTCCAGGACCGCGAAGGCCGAGGTCGGGAAGGAGCCTCGGTTCATCCGGGCCTGGAGATCGCCCTCGGCCTCCCCGGCGAGGGCGTCGGCGACCGCGTGCATTCCGGGGTTGTGGCCGATGAGCAGCAGATTGCCCACCTCGTCCGGGGTCTCGTTGAGCAGGGCGATGATCTCGCCGGGGGATGCCTCGTACAGCCGGTCCTCGTAGACCGTTCTGGGGCGCTCCGGCAGTTCGTGCACCGCGAGCTTCCATGTCTCCCGGGTCCTGGCCGCTGTTGAGCACAGGGCGAGATCGAAGGCGATGGAGGTCTCGGCGAGCCTGCGGCCCGCCACGGGGGCGTCCATCCGCCCTCGCTCGGCGAGCGGGCGGTCGTGGTCGGAGTTCTCGGACCACTCGGCCTTCGCGTGTCGGAGGAGCACGATCCTGCGGGGTTCGGAGGGTCCGGGGGCTTTCCCGCCGGACGGCGTGGCGACGCTCATGCACCCCAGCTTCGCATGAAACGCGCCAACGGGCGCGGGGTGTTGACGGGCTTCCCACCCAGGTGGGGGCGGTGGTGCGACGGGCGTGACCGGATGGTGACTCAGCGGGTCAGAAGCGCCCGGAGGTACTCGATGGCCACCCGGACGACCGGCTCGCCGCCGGTGGCGGTGGTCTCGGCCCGGGCGGGGCCGGCTGTGCCGAGCATCAGCACCGCGAAGGCGAGCACCGGCAGCGCGAGGGCCCACCAGGGGAGACGGTGGCCCGCTCCGCCCGTGCCACGGGAAGGGTTGGGGGTGTGGACCGACATGGTCGCCTCCGTGAGCTGTGATCCGCGGGTCCGCGCTGGTTGGTCCCACGCTAGGGATCACGGCAGCGGGCGCCCATCCGGTGGTCCACCCACTTCCCCCTGAACCTGACCCCCTAGGGGATGGGGGGCCGGCACCACCCCCGTGCGGGGCGGCCGGGGCGCGGGCCCCGGCGGCTCGGGCTCACGGTGCCGGGAGGGGTGCCCCGGTGCGGGCTCGGTGCGGGCTCGCGGTGCCGTACGAGGTGCTCCAGCGCGGGCTCGGGCCGGGCTCACGGTGCCGGGCCGGGCTCACGGTGCCGGGCGGGGCCCTCGGCCCGCGCTCACGGCCCGGGGCTCCGGGGGCGGCCCGGATCTGTCAGGGAGACGCGATGGAAGCGATGATTCCCATGACCACAAAGAAGCCGATCATGGTGCCGAAGACAAGGAGGAGCTTCTTCTGGCCGTTCTGCGGATTCGGATCGAGGACTGGCATGGGTTCAGTCTCGCATCCCGGTCTCGTCCTCGATCGTCCGGTCCCTGCCCGCCAGGACACCGCAGACGATCTGCGGTACGAGGAGCCCGGCCATCAGCATGATCGGAAGATCCCAGCCACCGCTGTGCTGGTAGACCACGCCCACCAGCAGGGGGCCGGGTATGGAGATCAGATAGCCGGTGGACTGGGCGAAGGCGGAGAGCCTGACGACTCCCCCGCCGGTCCTGGAGCGCAGGCCGATCAGGGTGAGGGCGAGCGGGAAGGCGCAGTTGGAGACGCCCAGGAGCAGCGCCCAGGCCCAGGCCCCGGCGGCGGGGGCGGTGAGGAGACCCGCGTATCCGGCCAGTCCGCTGAGCCCGAGGACGACGACGATGGGCCCCTGGTGGCGCAGCCGGCCGGCGAGCCGGGGGATGACGAAGGCGAGCGGGACGCCCATCGCCATGGTCACCGCCAGCAGCACTCCCGCGGTGCCGGCCGGGACGCCCGCGTCCCGGAAGATCTGCGGCATCCAGCCCATGGTGATGTACGCGCCGGTGGCCTGGAGGCCGAAGAAGCAGGCGAGGGCCCAGGCGGTGGGGCTGCGGACGATCCTCGGGGCGGGGCGCTCCGTACCGCCGTCCCCGGCGGCGGGGGGTGCGGTGGCGGCGGGGGCCGGTGCTCCCCGGCTGTCGCGGGCCAGGGCGAGCCAGGGCAGTACGGCGAGGACGGCGAGAGCCGCCCACATCCCGAGGCCGACCCGCCAGCCGCCGCCGAGCGCCCCGGTCAGGGGCACGGTCACGGCGGCGGCGACCGAGGTGCCGACCGCCAGGGCCATGGAGTAGAGCCCGGTCATCGAGCCGACGCGGTCGGGGAAGTACCGCTTCACCAGCACCGGCATCAGCACATTGCTGACCGCGATGCCCATGAGCGCCAGCGCGCTGGCGGCGACGAAGCCCGCGGTGCCCCCGGCGAAGGCCCGGATCAGCACTCCGGCCGCGATGGCGGCCATGCCCGCGCAGACCACGGTCCCGGGGCCGAAACGGCGGGCGAGCCGGGGGGCGGCGAGGCCGAAGACGGCGAAGCACAGGGGCGGTACGGAGGTGAGCAGACCGGCGACGCTGCCGCTCATGCCGAGTCCGGCGCGGACCTCTTCCAGCAGGGGCCCGAGGCTGGTGATGGCGGGCCGGAGGTTGAGCGCGGCGAGCACGATGCCGACGGTCACCAGCCGGAGGGTCCAGACCGCGGCCGTCGTGGCCGGCGGACGCCGGGTCCCCCGCGGCCCGTCCGGCCCATGCGGCTCCCGGGCCTCCTGGGCCTCCCGGGTCTCCTGGACCGCTCGGGGCTCCGGCGCGCGGGCCGGGTCCATGGGGTGCTGGGTCCGCGTTTCGGGCCGGATCTCATAGGGCATAGTGCCCATCATAGAATCATGGGATGATTGATTGTCCAGCGGCGATTGCCCGGATTTGCCTCACATCGCCCTTGGCGCACCCAGGAGCGTTCGAGCCAGGACGAGGAACACCATGACCCTGACCTCCCCCCGGCGATCGGGGCTCACCGACCAGGTGATCGCTCAGCTGCGGAATCAGATCACCACCGGCGAGTGGCCGGTCGGTACGCGGATTCCCACCGAACCGGAGCTGGTCGAGCAGCTCGGTGTGGCCCGGAACACCGTCCGTGAGGCGGTCCGCGCGCTCGCGCACAACGGTCTGCTCGACATCCGGCAGGGCTCGGGCACCTATGTGCTGGCCACCAGCGAGCTGGCCGGGGTGATGCACCGCCGGTTCGCCGGCGCCTCGCCCCGGGATGTCGCCGAGGTGCGCTCGACCCTGGAGTCGTCGGCCGCCCGGCTGGCCGCAGGCCGGCGCACCGAACGCGATCTGCACCAGCTCGACGCGCTGCTGGCCCGCCGCGAGGAGGCCTGGGCGACGGGTGACACGGAGCGCTTCATCGCCGCCGATGCCTCGTTCCACTTCGCGGTGGTGGCCGCCTCCCACAACGATGTGCTCGGCGAGCTGTACGCGGATCTGGGCGCCCTGCTGCGCGACTGGCTCAGGGGCGATGTGGGCCGGGAGCTGCGCCCGGAGCACCATATGGACCACGGCCGGCTGGTCGAGGCGATCCGCGCGGGCGACGGCGCGTCGGCTTCCGCCGAGGCCGCGAGCTATCCGTTCATGTGTCTGCGGAATGCGGAGAGCGCGGAGGCGGAGGCGGAGGATCAGGGCCGGGACCAGGACTAGGACCCGGGACCAGGACCAGGACCAGGGCCGGGACCGGGCCGGGCTCGGGCCCGGATCAGGAGGACGGCAGCGGCTGATGGCTGACCCAGACCGCGCGGATCTCCTTCCAGCAGCGGTCGGTGACCGTCACATACCCGGCGGCGCCCAGCTCGGCCGGAGCGGTGTCCACATCGATGTCCCACCAGCGCTCGCACTCGATGTGCAGCCGTACCCGGTCGGTGACCGGGTACGGATTGTGGCAGTGGGCGATGGCCCAGGAGCCGTCGATCTCGGTGCGGCAGTCGGCCTCGTACCGTGCCGGCGGCGGCCCGGGCCGCGCCCCGGGCTCCTGGGAGAGGGCCTGAGGGGTCGCCCACAGCAGCAGGGTCACCGCGGCCAGTACGGGGGCTGAGCTCCGGATCATGCGCATGAGCAGGACCTCCTCGGCCGTACCGCGGCGCGATCGCGCAGCGGCTGCACCACAAGGGGGGTTGCCCCTCCAGCCTCGGCGCCCGCGCGGCCCGCCGCCCGCCGGACGGGGCCGAACGGGTGGGGCCGAACGGACGGCGCCCCGTCCCGCGCGTGCCGCGGGGGACGGGGCGCCGGAGCCGTACCGGTGTCCGAGGGCCTCTCAGGCACCCATCATGTGGACGCCGCCGTCCACATGGACGATCTCCCCGGTCGTCCGGGGGAAGAAGTCCGACAGCAGACCGACGACACCCCGGCCCGCGGAGTCGTGGTCGGCCAGGTCCCACTCCAGCGGAGCGCGGTGGTTCCACACATCCGCCAGCTCCTCGAAGCCGGGGATGGACTTGGCGGCCATCGACTTCAGGGGACCCGCCGAGATCAGGTTGCAGCGGATGCCCCGCGGACCCAGGTCGCGGGCGAGGTAGCGGTTGGTGGACTCCAGGGCCGCCTTGGCCACGCCCATCCAGTCGTACTTCGGCCAGGCGAACTGGGCGTCGAAGGTGAGTCCGACGACCGAGGCGCCGGGGCCCATCAGCGGCAGACAGGCGGTGGTCAGCGACTTGTAGGAGTACGCGGAGACCTGGACGGCGGTGGAGACGTCGTCCCACCCCGCCTCCAGGAAGTTGAACGCGCCCTGCGGGCCGAAGGCGATCGAGTGCACGATGCCGTCGAGCCCGGTGTCGTCGCTGGAGTGCTCACGGACGCGGTCCGCGAGTCCGTCCAGGTGCTCCTGGTTGGTGACGTCCAGCTCGATGACCGGGGCGGTCTTGGGCAGCCGCTTCGCGATGCGCTCGACGAGGCTGAGCCGGCCGAAGCCGGTGAGGATGACCTCCGCGCCCTCCTCCTGGGCCACCTTGGCCGCGTGGAAGGCGATGGACGAGTCCGTGAGGACTCCCGTGACGAGAATGCGCTTGCCGGCGAGGATTCCACTCATGGCGATCAGTGACCCATGCCCAATCCGCCGTCAACCGGGATGACGGCTCCAGTGATGTACGAGGCGTCGTCGGAGGCGAGAAAGCGCACGGCGGCGGCGATCTCCTCCGGCTGCGCGTAACGGCCGAGCGGCACCTGGGACACGATGCCCTCGCGCTGCTCGTCGGTGAGCACCTTGGTCATATCGGTGTCCACGAAGCCGGGCGCGACGACATTGAACGTGATGTTCCGCGAGCCCAGCTCGCGGGCGAGCGAGCGGGCGAAACCGACGAGACCGGCCTTGGAGGCGGCGTAATTCGCCTGCCCCGCCGAGCCGAGCAGCCCCACGACCGAGGAGATCAGGACAACCCGGCCCTTCTTCGCGCGGAGCATCGCCCGGTTGGCGCGCTTCACGACGCGGAAGGTGCCGGTGAGATTGGTGTCGAGGACGGAGACGAAGTCCTCCTCCGACATCCGCATCAGCAACTGGTCCCGGGTGACGCCGGCATTGGCGACCAGCACCTCCACCGGGCCGTGCTTCTCCTCGATCTCCTTGTACGCCTGCTCCACCTGCTCGCTGTCGGTGATGTCGCAGCGCACGGCGAGAAAGCCCGCCGGGGGCTCGCCCGAGCGGTAGGTGATGGCGACTCTGTCGCCGGCTTCGGCGAAAGCGCGGGCGATGGCGAGGCCGATGCCCCGGTTTCCTCCGGTGACGAGAACCGAGCGGCTCAACGGATCACCCTTTCCATAGCAGTCGTGGTACCTCCGAAACTATCGGTACCGCTCCGCCGCCGGGGAATCGGGCAGTGACAGCACCGTCATCGAGTCACTGTCGGGTCTCTACAGAAAGAGGCCGAAACCGTGCCCCGCACATCGAACGCCGTCCGCCGCTCCCCGCCGGAGCGGTCCGCCCGCACATGATTCACTGCGGGTCTGCAGTCGTGTCGTCGCGTCGTCGGTCGCGTCGCCGCACCGGCCGAGAAGGGGAGGGCCCCTGTGCCCCATGACATCGATCAGACATTCCTCGCACTGCCCCTGCGGTCGCTCGCCGACGCCGCGCTCGCCCGGGCGAGGGCCCTGGGCGCGGTGCACGCGGACTTCCGCTTCGAGCGGGTGCGCAGCGCGGCCCGGCGGCTGCGGGACGCCAAACCGGCCGCGTCGTCGGACACGACGGACCTCGGGTACGCGGTGCGGGTGGTGCACGGCGGCGCCTGGGGGTTCGCCTCCGGTGTGGACATGACCATGGACGCGGCGGCGAAGGTCGCGAGTCAGGCCGTCGCGATGGCGAAGCTGTCGGCGCGGGTGATCGCCGCCGCCGGCTCCGACGAGCGGGTGGAGCTGGCGGACGAGCCGGTGCACGCGGAGAAGACCTGGGTCTCCTCGTACGCCGTCAATCCGTTCGATGTGCCCGACGAGGAGAAGACCGGCCTGCTCGCGGAGTGGAGCGGCCGGCTGCTGGCGGCGGACGGGGTGGCGCATGTGGACGCCTCGCTGCTCACCGTGCAGGAGAACAAGTTCTACGCGGACACCTCGGGCACCGTCACCACCCAGCAGCGGGTGCGGCTGCACCCCCAGCTCACCGCCGTCGCCGTGGACGAGACGACCGGCGAGTTCGACTCGATGCGGACGATCGCGCCGCCCGTGGGCCGCGGCTGGGAGTATCTGACCGGCACGGGCTGGGACTGGGACTCGGAGCTGGAGGAGATCCCCGGGCTGCTCGCGGAGAAGATGCGGGCCCCGAGCGTGAGCGCCGGCCGGTACGACCTGGTGGTGGACCCGTCGAACCTCTGGCTCACCATCCACGAGTCGATCGGCCACGCCACCGAGCTGGACCGGGCCCTGGGGTACGAGGCGGCGTACGCGGGGACCTCGTTCGCCACCTTCGACCAGCTGGGGAAGCTGGCGTACGGCTCGTCGGCGATGAATGTGACCGGTGACCGCACCGCCGAGCACGGGCTCGCGACCATCGGATACGACGACGAGGGCGTGCGGGCCCAATCCTGGGACCTGGTGCGCGGCGGCACGCTGGTCGGCTATCAGCTGGACCGGCGGATCGCGAGGCTGACGGGGCTCGGGCGCTCCAACGGGTGCGCGTACGCGGACTCCCCCGGCCATGTGCCCGTGCAGCGGATGGCGAATGTGTCGCTCCAGCCGGCGCCGGGCGGGCTGTCGACGGAGGACCTGATCGGCGGGGTGGAGCGCGGGATCTATGTCGTCGGCGACCGGTCGTGGTCGATCGACATGCAGCGGTACAACTTCCAGTTCACCGGGCAGCGGTTCTTCCGGATCGAGAACGGCCGGCTGGCGGGGCAGCTGCGGGATGTCGCCTACCAGGCGACGACCACGGAGTTCTGGGGCTCGATGGAGCAGGTGGGCGGCCCGCAGACCTATGTGCTGGGCGGCGCGTTCAACTGCGGCAAGGCCCAGCCGGGCCAGGTCGCGGCGGTCTCGCACGGCTGCCCGTCCGCCCTGTTCCGCGGGGTGAACATTTTGAACACGACGCAGGAGGCCGGACGATGAGCCGCACCAGCAAGCCGTACGACATCGTCGAGCGGGCTCTCGAACTCTCCACCGCCGATGGCTGTGTCGTCATCGCGGACGAGCTCTCCTCGGCCAATCTGCGCTGGGCCGGCAACGCGCTGACCACCAACGGGGTCACCCGGGGCCGCAACCTGACCGTGATCGCGACCGTCGACGGCGCCCGGGGCACCGCGTCCGGGGTGGTCTCGCGGTCGGCGGTCACCGGTGAGGACCTGGAGTCGCTGGTGCGGGCGGCCGAGGCCGCCGCCCGGGAGTCGGGGCCGGCGGAGGACGCGGGGCCGCTGGTCGCCGGGCCCGCCGAGTCCCCCGGCTTCCGGGACGCGCCGGCCGAGACCTCGTCGGCCGTCTTCACGGATTTCGCGCCGGCGCTCGGCGAGGCCTTCGCGCGGGCCCGGGCCGGCGGGCGGGAGCTGTACGGATTCGCCAACCACGAGATGACCTCCACCTACCTCGGCACCTCCACCGGGCTGCGGCTCCGGCACGATCAGCCGAACGGGACGCTGGAGCTGAACGCGAAGTCGCCCGACGGCTCCCGCTCGGCGTGGGCGGGGCGGTCGACGCGGGACTTCACGGATGTGGACCCGGGGGCGCTGGACGAGGAGCTGGAGCGGCGGCTGGGCTGGGCCCGGCGGCGGGTCGAGCTGCCCGCCGGGCGGTACGAGACGCTGCTGCCGCCCACGGCCGTCGCGGATCTGCTGATCTACCAGCTCTGGTCGTCCACGGCCCGGGACGCGGTGGAGGGCCGTACGGTCTTCTCCCGGCCGGGCGGCGGGACCCGGGTCGGGGAGACGCTCTCCCCGCTGCCGATGAATCTGCGCAGCGACCCGGAGGAGCCGGGCCTCCAGTCCGCGCCGTTCATGATCGCGCATGCCTCGGGGGACGACGCCTCCGTCTTCGACAACGGTCTGCCGCTGGCCCGGACGGACTGGGTACGGGACGGAAGGCTGGAGCATCTGGTGACCACCCGGCACAGCGCGGGGCTGACCGGGCTGCCGGTCGCGCCGGGCGCCGGGAATCTGATCCTGGACGGCGGGGGCGAGCGCTCGCTGGAGGAGATGGTCGCGGCGACCGAGCGGGGACTGCTGCTGACCTGTCTCTGGTACATCCGCGAGGTGGACCCGGCGACGCTGTTGCTGACGGGGCTGACCAGGGACGGCGTCTATCTCGTGGAGAACGGGGAGGTGACCGGGGCGGTGAACAACTTCCGCTTCAACGAGTCGCCCGTCGATCTGCTCTCGCGGGCCGCGGAGGCGGGCCGTACGGAGAAGACGCTGCCGCGCGAGTGGGGCGACTGGTTCACCCGCGCCGCGATGCCCGCGCTGCGGGTGCCGGATTTCAATATGAGTTCTGTCAGCCAGGGCGTATAACCTCAATGGGGCCGAGAGGCACTCCCGGCACGCGCACAGAGCACATGAAACACATGAAGCACATCTGAGGAGACACGAGAGACGTGACGGACATCGTCGACGAGCTGCGGTGGCGCGGGCTGATCGCCCAGTCCACCGACGAGGACGCACTGCGGAAGGCGTTCGCGGACGGCCCCGTCACGTTCTATTGCGGCTTCGACCCGACGGCGCCCAGTCTGCACCTGGGCAACCTGGTGCAGATCCTCACCATGCGCCGGCTCCAGCTGGCGGGGAACCGCCCGCTGGGCCTGGTCGGCGGCGCCACCGGTCTGATCGGCGACCCGAAGCCCAATGCCGAGCGCACGCTGAACGAGCCGGAGACCGTCGCCGAGTGGGTCGGCCGGCTGGGCGGGCAGATCGAGCGGTTCCTCGACTTCGACGGTCCGCACGCGGCCACCATGGTCAACAACCTGGACTGGACGTCGGGTCTCTCGGCGATCGGCTTCCTGCGGGATGTCGGCAAGTACTTCCGGGTCAACAAGATGATCGCGAAGGAGGCGGTCGCCCGGCGGCTGAACTCCGACGCGGGGATCAGCTACACCGAGTTCAGCTACCAGATCCTCCAGGGGATGGACTACCTGGAGCTGTACCGGCGGCACGGCTGCACCCTCCAGACCGGCGGCAGCGACCAGTGGGGCAACCTCACCACGGGCACCGATCTGATCCACCGGGTGGAGCCGGAGGCCGTGGTGCACGCCCTGGCCACTCCGCTGATCACCAAGGCGGACGGCACCAAGTTCGGGAAGACGGAGTCCGGCACCGTCTGGCTGGACGCCGAGCGGACCACTCCGTACGCGTTCTACCAGTTCTGGCTGAACGCGGACGACCGCGATGTCTCCAAGTTCCTGCGGATCTTCAGCTTCCGGTCCCGGGCGGAGATCGAGGAGCTGGAGCGGCTGACCGAGGAGCGTCCGCAGGCGCGGGCGGCTCAGCGGGCGCTGGCGGAGGAGCTGACGACGCTGGTGCACGGCGCCGACCACTGCGCGGCGGCGGTCTACGCGTCGAAGGCGCTCTTCGGCCAGGGCGAGCTGGCCGAGCTGGACGAGGCGACGCTGCGATCGGCGCTCTCCGAGCTGCCGCACGCCAAGGTCGCCGAGCCGGCCCCGGTGGTGGATCTCCTGGTGGAGGTCGGTCTGGTGGCCAGCAAGTCGGCGGCCCGGCGGACCGTGAAGGAGGGCGGGGCCTATGTGAACAATGTCAAGGTCACGGCCGAGGACGCGGTGGTGGCGCGGGAGGAGCTGCTGCACGGGCGGTGGCTGGTGCTGCGCCGGGGCAAGAAGAATCTCGCGGCGGTCGAGATCGGCTGAGCCGGTCCCCGGGGGTCCGGGTCCGCCGGCATGGCGCGCCCGGGTCCTCCGGCATGGCGCGGCGGCCGGACGGAGAGTCTCCGTCCGGCCGCCGCGCGCCGTGCTCGGTGCGGGTCAGGTGCGCTGTTTGTTGGCGCGCAGCGCGATCCAGGCCCGGTCGCCGATGAAGACCAGGACGACCGCGAAGATGAGCTGGAGGGCGTGCCGTCCCCAGTCGAAGCCCGGGGTCTCCTCGATGCCCATGCCGCCCGCGGCCCAGTTGCCGAGCACCGCGCCGCCGATGCCGCAGATGGTGGCCAGCCACAAGGGAAGGTGCTGTTTCCCGGGCAGGATCGCCTTGGCGATCAGGCCCAGCACAAATCCCACGATGATCGCCCACAACCAGCCCATGGCTGCCTCCTCGTACGGCTCCGCGTGAGCAGTTACGCCGTCAGTCTCGGCCCATCCGGCCTACCGCGCATGTCGGACGGGGCCATACGCGTTTCGGCGGAGGTGGAGCGATCAGGGGCGGCCCGCCCCCGCTCTCGTAGGCGTCGCAGGTGCGGCGTACCGTGGAGGGGCCCGGGACCGAGGTGTGTCCGGCAGGGAAAACAGGTGGTGGAATGTGATGCGGAAGCAGGCCGACGCGGAGATCTTCCGGATCACGGGGGCCCGTCAGGGGCTCACCGACGATGTGCGCGGAAGGCAGCGGCGCTATGTGATCTCGATGTCCGTGCGGACCCTGTCGGTGGTTCTCGCGGCCGTGCTGTGGAACGTGGAACGCCATGTGGCCATCGTGGCGCTGGCACTCGGCATCCTCCTCCCCTATGTCGCCGTGGTGATCGCCAACGCGGGCCGGGAGAACGCCCCTTCGCTGCCGTCGGCCTATGTGCGCGGACCGTTCACCCCGGAGCTGGCGCCGGCCGTGGCGCCGGAGCCGGAGAAGCCCCGCCGGGCACCGCAGCCGGAATCCGACCCGGAATCGACCGGACGGGATGCCGCGTACGGCGCCGGGGACGGCACCGGATCGGGGCGCAGCCGTCAGGAGCGCGAGCCGGGCTGATGCCCGGCGCCGGCGGCCCGCGATCCTCAGGAAAAGCTCAGACTCTTTCGTGAAGTTCCGGTGCACCGCACCCGGTTACCCATGACATACTTCGTACGCGCTCCGCATCCCCCGTCGGAGCGACGGACCGACGCCGGGCAGCTCCCCCCGTGGCTGCCCGGCGTCGCCATGTAGTGGAGCATTGCGCTGGTGAGTGACGAGTCCCCGATCTGTTCCGCCAAGGGCTGCCGTGCGCCGGCCGTGTGGGTGCTGGCCTGGAACAACCCGAAGCTGCACACTCCGGAGCGCCGCAAGACCTGGCTGGCGTGCGAGGAGCACCGTGAGCATCTCTCCCAGTTCCTCGGTGTGCGCGGCTTCCTGAAGGACGTGGTGGCGCTGGAGGAGTGGGAGCGGTCCCAGGGGTCCGACGGCTCCCGCTGAGCCCCGGGGCGCCGGGTCCGCCGGTGCCGGTCTCAGCCGCCGATCGCCGACATGGGGCGCTCCGGCTGGAGGAACGCCGGATCGTCCAGCCCCGAGCCCGCCTTCTTGCCCCACATGGCCACCTTCCAGAGCCGGGCTATCTCCTCGTCGGACGCCTCCGAACGCAGTGCGGCGCGCAGATCGGTCTCCTCGCGGGCGAAGAGGCAGGTGCGGATCTGGCCGTCGGCGGTGAGCCGGGTGCGGTCGCACGCGGCGCAGAAGGGGCGGGTGACGGAGGCGATGACGCCGACCCGGTGCGGTCCGCCGTCCACCACCCAGCGCTCGGCGGGGGACGATCCGCGCTCCTCGCCGCCCTCGGGGGTGAGGGTGAAGCGGGTGCGCAGCGACTCCAGGATGTCACCCGCGGTGATCATTCCGTCGCGCTTCCAGCCGTGCTGGGCGTCGAGCGGCATCTGCTCGATGAAGCGGAGCTGATAGCCCTCGGCGACGGCCCAGGCGAGCAGCTCGGGTGCCTCGTCGTCGTTGAGGCCGGGCATGAGGACGGTGTTGACCTTGACGGGGGTGAGCCCCGCGGCGCGGGCGGCCCGGAGGCCGTCGAGGACGTCATGGTGGCGGTCGCGGCGGGTGAGCTTCCGGAAGACCTCGGGGCGCAGGGTGTCCAGCGAGACATTGACCCGGTCGAGACCGGCGGCGCGCAGGGCGCCGGCGGTGCGCTGGAGGCCGATGCCGTTGGTGGTCAGCGACATCCGGGGGCGCGGGCCGAGGCGGGCGCAGCGCTCCACGATCCCGACGAGGCCGGGGCGGAGCAGGGGCTCCCCGCCGGTGAAGCGGACCTCGGTGACGCCGAGGAGGGTGACCGCGATCCGTATCAGCCGGACTATCTCGTCGTCATCGAGGAGGTCGGGCTTGGCGAGCCACTGGAGGCCCTCCTCCGGCATGCAGTACGTACACCGCAGATTGCATCGGTCGGTGAGGGAAACACGCAGGTCGGTGGCGACACGGCGGTACGAGTCGACGAGCAACGCGGGTCCCTCCCCGAATCCGGTGGTGCGAGGCTCCGCAGGGTTGCGGCACTGTTCGGTGACTGCTCTCCCACCGAGCCTACGTCAGACCACTGACACCACCGGGCCCGTCCGCCCCGGAAACGGGTGCGGAGACCGGCGCGGAGACCGGCGCGGCTCTGCCGGGAGGCCCGGACGGAGCCGCGCCGGAGCACGACCGGAGGACGGACGGAGCACGGCCGGATCAGTGGGCTCCGGTTCCGGTGAGGGACTTGACCTCCAGTTCCGCGTACTTCCCGGCGTCGGGCTTCTCCTTCGACAGCACCGAGCCGAGCCAGCCGAGGAGGAAGCCGAGCGGGATGGAGACCAGGCCCGGATTCTCCAGCGGGAAGATGTAGAAGTCGGCGTTCTTGAACATCGAGGTCGGCTTGCCGGAGACGACCGGGGAGAAGAGGACGAGGACCACGGAGGAGACCAGGCCGCCGTAGATCGACCAGAGGGCGCCCTGGGTGGTGAACTTCTTCCAGAAGAGGCTGTAGAGGATCGTCGGCAGGTTCGCGGAGGCCGCGACGGCGAAGGCGAGGGCGACCAGCCCGGCGACATTGAGATCGCGGGCGAGGGCGCCGAGCCCGATGGAGACGACTCCGATGGCGACGGTCGCCCAGCGGGCGGCGCGGACCTCCTCCTTCTCGGTGGCCTGCCCCCGGCGGATGACATTGGCGTAGATGTCATGGGCGAAGGAGGAGGACGAGGCGAGGGTGAGCCCGGCGACCACCGCGAGGATGGTGGCGAAGGCGACGGCGGAGATCACGGCGAGGAGGATCGCGCCGCCCGCGGAGTCGGTGCCGCCGATGTGGAGGGCGAGCAGCGGCGCGGCGGTGTTCCCGGCCTTGTTGGAGGCGGTGATCTCCTGCGGTCCGACGATGGCCGCGGCGCCGAAGCCGAGGGCGATCGTCATGAGGTAGAAGGCGCCGATGATGCCGATGGCCCAGTTGACCGACTTCCGGGCGGCCTTCGCGGTGGGCACCGTGTAGAAGCGGATCAGGATGTGGGGCAGCCCCGCGGTGCCGAGGACGAGCGCGATACCGAGGGAGATGAAGTCCAGCTTCGAGGTCTCGGTGGCGCCGTACTTGAGGCCGGGCTCCAGGAACGCGGAGCCGTGGCCGCTCTTCTCGGCGGCGGTGCCCAGCAGATCGGAGATGTTGAAGTTGAACTTCAGCAGCACCAGGAACGTGATGAGGAGCGTGCCCGCGATGAGGAGGACCGCCTTGACCATCTGGACCCAGGTGGTGCCCTTCATCCCGCCGATGGTGACGTACAGGATCATCAGCACGCCGACGAGGGCGACGATCAGGACCTTGCCGCTGTCGCTGGTGATGCCCAGCAGCAGGGAGACCAGGACACCGGCGCCGGCCATCTGCGCGAGGAGGTAGAAGATGGAGACGACGATGGTGGAGGTGCCGGCGGCGGTGCGGACCGGGCGCTGGCGCATCCGGTAGGCGAGGACGTCGCCCATGGTGAAGCGGCCGGAGTTGCGGAGCGGTTCGGCGACCAGCAGCAGGGCGACCAGCCAGGCCACCAGGAAGCCGATGGAGTAGAGGAAGCCGTCGTAGCCGAAGAGGGCGATGGCGCCCGCGATGCCGAGGAAGGACGCGGCGGACATGTAGTCGCCGGAGATCGCCAGGCCGTTCTGGAAGCCGGTGAACTGGCGTCCGCCGGCGTAGAAGTCGGCGGCGGACTTGGTCTGGCGGCCCGCCCAGACGGTGATGGCGAGGGTGGCCACCACGAAGGCGCCGAAGAGGGTGATGATCAGCGGCCGGTGTTCGGTGGTGGCGCTGGAGGCGGCGAGGCGGATCAGGTCGGAGGCGTGTACCAGGTCGGGGGCCATCGGCCCGGGGGTGCTCACAGCTCGGCCTCCATCCGTGCCTTGATGGCGTCGGCCCGGGGGTCGAGCTTCGCCGCCGCGTGCCGCGAGTAGAACCAGGCGATGAGGAAGGTCGTCACGAACTGGGCGAGACCGAAGACGAGCGCCACGTTGATGTTGCCGAAGACTCTGGTGCCCATGAAGCCGCCCGCGTAGTTCGAGAGCAGGACGTACAGGAGGTACCAGAGGATGAACGCGACGGTCAGGGGAAAGGCGAAGGAGCGGTAGGTGCGGCGCAGTTCGCCGAACTCCGCGCTCTGCTGCACCGCGACGAACTGCTCGGTCGTGGGCTGTGCGGGACTGGTGTCGGTCCCGCCGTGGGGCGGTGGCGGCGCATCGGAAGCCACGGATTCTCCTCGTGACGCGGGAGCGGTGGGGATGGTCAAGTCGGGCCTTCGTTCAAGCGGGTCCAGGGAGGCGGTTTGATGTTGCTCCACCTCCTGACAACGGCACGGGGAGCACGCCGGACCGGTTCAACATCGGCCTTTTTTCTTCGGGATCGACACTTTCCCTTCAGGTTTTCCGCTCATACGCATTGATGGTGATCAAGATCGGCGATAGCTTCGCTGGTCATGTACCCGTCCAGGCGCACACGGCGCCCGGGCGGCTGTCACGGATGATGTGGAGAACCCATGGCTCATCTGGGAACCAGACGGCGGCGCGTCCTCGCACTCCCCGTCGGTCTGGCGCTCACGGCCTCGCTCGGCTTCCTTCCGGCGGGATCGGCCACCGCCGTTCCGGCCTCGGTCCCGGCCGGCGCGGTGGTGACCGACGGTCCGAAGCTGTCGTACGTGGTCAATGTCGCGGGTGGCCGGCACACCGCCAAGACGGTGAAGAAGGCGATAGCCGAGGCCGGCGGATCGATCGTGATCGCCTATGACCGCATAGGCGTCATAGTCGTCCACTCGCAGAACCCGGACTTCGCGAAGACGATCCGCACGGTGCGCGGCGTCGAGTCGGCCGGTGCCACGCGTACGGCTCCGATGGCCGCCGCGACGGACACGGCGATCGACTCCGAGCGCCCGCTGACCGCCCAGGAGGCCCTGGCGTCGGTGGCCAGGGCGACGGCGGACCAGGACCCGCTGGAGCCGCTCCAGTGGAGCCTGCCCGCCATCAAGGCGGACAAGGCGCACGAGCGGACCCTCGGCAGCAAGAAGGTCACGGTCGCCGTCATCGACACCGGAGTGGACGACACCCACCCGGATCTGGCGCCCAACTTCGACGAGCGGGCCTCGGCCAACTGCGTGTCGGGCAAGCCGGACACCACACCCGGCTCCTGGCGCCCCGGTCCCACCGAGAGCGACCACGGCACCCATGTCGCGGGCACCATCGCCGCGGCGAAGAACGGGGTCGGCGTCACCGGTGTCGCGCCGGGCGTCAAGGTCTCCGGCATCAAGGTGTCGACGACGGCGGGGTTCTTCTACACCGAGGCGGTTGTCTGCGGCTTCATGTGGGCCGCCGAGAAGGGCGTCGAGGTCACCAACAACAGCTACTACACGGACCCGTGGCTGTTCAACTGCAAGAACGACCCGGACCAGAAGGCCCTGGTCGAGGCCGTCTCCCGGGCCACCGTCTACGCCGAGAAGAAGGGCGCGGTGAACCTGGCCGCGGCCGGCAACTCCGCGATGGACCTGGCGGCGGACCAGCTGAAGGACACCACCAGCCCCAATGACACCACTCCGGTGGAGCGGACCGTCGACCCGGGCGAGTGCCTGGACATCCCGACGCAGATCCCGGGCGTGGTGACGACCTCCTCGCTGGGCGCCAAGGACCTGAAGTCCTCGTTCTCCAACTACGGTGACGACGTCATCGACATCTCCGCCCCCGGCGGCGACCGCACCGCCTACCAGGCGCCCGAGGCGCCGGCCGTGGACGGCCGCATCCTCTCGACCAGCACCAACGGCCGGTACCTCTACAAGGCCGGTACGTCGATGGCCACGCCGCACGCCGCGGGAGTCGTCGCACTCCTGAAGTCGAAGCACCCCGGCGCCTCCCCGCAGGCGATCAAGGGTCTGCTGTACGCGCAGGCGGACGACCGGGCGTGCACCAACCCGTACGACTACAACGGTGACGGCACCGTGGACGCGGTCTGCGAGGGCGGCAAGCAGAAGAACAGCTTCTACGGCGCCGGCGTCGCGGACGCGCTGGACGCGGTGCGCCGCTAGGGAGTCTCCTTCCGGATCGGGCCGGATCGGCGAGCGGGGTCCGGTGCCGGGGCTCCCGAGCCCGGCAAGATCCGGAACGGACAACCCCGATCCTGCCGGAACACGGCACGGACGAGCGTGTGCGGGGCCGGGCGCGGACGGCGCGCCCGGCCCCTGCTGTGTGCGCGGGCCCGGCCGGCGACAGCCTCAGCGGTCGGGGAGCGGTGGCTCCCGGCGGCAGTGGGCCAGGACGCCCAGGGCGAGGAGGAGCTGGGCCGTGCTGTACAGGAACATGATCCAGAAGTCGGGCGCGGGCGGCTGCGGCCATCCCGCCACCTCCGTCGCGATGATCAGGTCCGAGACCAGGAAGAGCGCGCCGCCCGCGCCGGCGACGGGGCCGAGTCCGCCGGCCCGCCACGCCATGACCGTCAGCAGCAGGGCGTACACGGCGACCGGGACGCGCAGTTCGGCGGGGAGGCCGGTCCACAGCAGGGCGACGGCGGCCACCAGCGTCACGGCGTACGCGGGGGCGAGACCGGCGGGCGGGTGGCGGCGGCCGAAGAGGCGGAGATAGCAGAGGTGGCCCAGGGCGAAGGAGCCCATGCCCGCGAGAAAGGCCCACTCCGCGTCCAGGAGCAGGAACACATCGCCGCCCCAGCCCAGGAGCAGCGCGGCGGCGAGGAGCCGGGGGCCGCCGCGTACCAGGGTGTACGCGGCGAGCAGCGGCATCAGCAGCGGCTTGGCGATCCAGTGGCCCGGTTCGGCGCCCGCGAGGAGGGAGCCGAGGTCGGCGAGGACCGCGAGTGCGAAGGCGGTGAGGAGGGCCGGGGCGAGGGTTTCGCGGACACGGCTCCGGGGGCGGAGGTCCGGCGCGCTCATCGGCTGCTCCCGGGGAGGTGCGCGGCCGGGGCGGGGGCGGGGCTGGCGCTCGGGGCAGTGGCCGGGGCGGGGGCGGGGGCGGGGGCCGGGACCGGAGGGGCGGGTGGGCCTGGAGGGGTGAGTAGGTTCGGAGGGGCGGGTGGGTTCGGAGGGGCGGGTGGCCGCCAGCCGGGGCCCCGGAGGAGATGCCCCGCCCGCTCCCGCCAGCCGCGCGCCGCCCGCAGGTCGCGGGCGATGGCGGCGTACTCATGGGTGGCGACCCGCAGGGGGTTGTGGGTGCCGATGTTCTTGGTGAGGCCGAAGACGCACCGCTCGGTCTCGGGGGCGAAGGAGCCGAAGAGCCGGTCCCAGACGATCAGGATGCCGCCGAAGTTGCGGTCGAGATAGCCGCCCTGGGAGGCGTGGTGCACCCGGTGGTGGGAGGGCGTGTTGAACAGGTACTCCAGCGGCCGGGGCAGCCTGCCCACCCGTTCGGTGTGCACCCAGAACTGGTAGACGAGATTGACCGAGGCGCAGAGGGCGACCACGGCCGGGTGCACCCCGCAGGCGACGAGCGGCAGATAGAACGGCCAGACGGTCAGGCTCGTCCAGGGCTGGCGCAGCGCGGTGGTGAGGTTGAAGTACCGGCTGGAGTGGTGGACCACATGACAGGCCCACAGAACGCGGACCATGTGGTGGCCCCGGTGGGACCAGTAGTAGAGGAAGTCCTGGGCGAGCAGGATCAGCGGCAGGGTCCACCACAGGAGGGGGACACGGGCCGGGGTGAGTTCGTACACGACCGTGTGGATCGCGACAGCGGGGATCTTCCAGAGGAAGTCGAAGACGATGCTGCCGAGTCCCATGGTGACGCTGGTGGCCGCGTCCTTGCCGTCCCAGCCCGCGGCGCGCTCGTCGGGGCGGAACCGGCAGGCGGCCATCTCCACCGCGGTGAGCAGCACAAAGGCGGGTATGGACCACAGCACGACGTCGGGCGGGTTCGGCATGGGTGCACCGTAGAGGCGGCGGCCCGGACGGGGCTAGATGGTGTTACCCACAAGTATGTGAGACGGATTGTCAGCTCGTTTTGGTGAGTTCCGCCAACTCCCCGCGCCCGCGCGGAGCACGGCGGCGGGAGGGGCCGGTACCGGGCGGTCGGATCGGGCCCTGTCAGTGGGGGCCCGTATTCTCTGTGACCATGCTCGATGACAGCACCGCAGCAGCGACGGCGTGGCCGGCCGCGTATCCCGAGGGGTACGCGGTCGTCGACGTGGAGACCACCGGCCTCGCCCGCGACGACCGGATAGTCTCCGCTGCCGTGTACCGGCTGGACGCCTTCGGCGAGGTCCAGGACCACTGGTACACACTGGTGAACCCGGAGCGCGACCCGGGCCCGGTGTGGATTCACGGGCTCACCAGCGAGGTGCTCGAAGGCGCCCCGCTCTTCGGGGACATCGCCGACGACTTCTCCGAGCGGCTGGCCGACCGGGTGCTCGTCGCGCACAACGCCGTCTTCGACTGGTCCATGATCGCCCGGGAGTACGCCCGCGCCCAGCGGGCCGCGCCCACCCGGCAGCGGCTGTGCACCATCGCGCTCGCCAAGGAGCTGGCGCTGCCGCTGCCCAATCACAAGCTGGAGTCGCTGGCGGCCCACTTCGGTGTCGTCCAGGAGCGCGCCCACCACGCGCTGGACGACGCCCGGGTGCTGGCCGAGGCCTTCCGCCCCAGCCTGCACAGCGCGGCCCGGGACGGCGTGCGGCTGCCGCTGCTGGAGTGCCGTCCGCTGACCGAGTGGTCGGACTCCCCCGCCGCTCCCCGCCCCGGCGGCCCCCCGTCCTTCGGGCCGTCCGGACGGTACGGCCAGGGAAGCTGGCGCCCCTCGCGGAAGCGGCCCGCCTGCCCCCACCCCAACCCGGGGCGGTACGAGCCGGGGAAGCCGCTGAAACAGGGCATGCGGGTGGCGTTCTCCGGCGACACCTCCATCGACCGGGAGCTGCTGGAGGACCGCGCCATCGAGGCGGGACTGCACATCGCCACCAGCGTCTCCCGGCTGACGAGCCTGCTGGTGACCAACGATCCGGGCGCGGCGACCTCCAAGACCGTCAAGGCCGCGTCCTACGGCACCCCGGTGATGGACGAGGCGGCCTTCACCCAGCTGCTGCGCGATGTGACCCCGGCCGACGGAGCCGGGAGGGTCTAGGCCGTCTCTTTCGGATCAGGCCGGATCGGTGAGCGGGACCCCCCGCGAGGCACCGCCGGGGCAGGAGGTACGGTCGACGCCGTGTACCGCTTCCTGTTGTCCCGGCAGTGGGTGATCCTCACCCTCATCGGCCTCGTGCTCATCCCGACGATGATCGAGCTGGGCTTCTGGCAGTTCCACCGCCATGAGCGCCGGGTCGAGCAGAACGCGCTCATCGCGCGCAATCTGGAGGCCGCGCCGGTCCCGGTGACCGAGCTGACCTCCCCCGGGCACTCCGTACCGCGCTCGGACTACTGGCGCGCGATCACCGCCACCGGCACCTACGACACCGACGGCGAGGTCGTCGTCCGGCGCCGCACCAACGTCGACGAGAAGGTCGGCGTCCATGTGCTGACCCCGCTGGTCCTCACCGACGGCCGGGTGGTCCTGGTCAACCGCGGCTGGATTCCGGCGGCGCCCCACCAGACGGCGTACCCGGCGGTGCCGCCCGCGCCCCGGGGCGAGGTCACCGTCACCGGCCGGCTGAAGGCGGACGAGACCACCCGGGGCAGCGGAATCAAGGACCTCGCCGGGCTGCCCGACCGCCAGGTGATGCTGATCAACAGCGAGCAGCAGTCCGAACTGCTCGGCAAGCAGGTGCTCGGCGGGTATCTGGAGCAGACCGGCCGGAAGGACGGCGAGAAGTCCCCGGAGCTGATCCCCGCGCCCGACCACGACTCCATCGGCGCCCATATGGCCTACGCCGTCCAGTGGTGGCTGTTCACCGCCGGAGTCCCCATCGGCTGGGTGATCCTCGTCCGCCGCGAGGTGCGCGACCGGCGTGCGGCGGCGGCCGCCGGAACCACCCCGGAGCCGGTCCCGGCGAACGCCTGACACCGCGCCGCGCCTGATTGGCCCCGGCCCCCGGCGGGAATGCGCCACTGCGTGACGCTACGCATCGAGGACTACGCCCTGATCGGCGATCTCCAGACGGCGGCCCTGGTCGGCACGGACGGCTCCATCGACTGGCTCTGTCTGCCCCGCTTCGACTCCGCGGCCTGCTTCGCCGCCATCCTCGGCGACCGGGACAACGGTCACTGGCGGATCGCCCCCAAGGGCTCCGGCCCCTGCGCCCGCCGCGGCTACGCCGGTGACTCGCTCGTCCTGGAGTCCGTGTGGGAGACCCGCACCGGCACGGTCAAGGTCATCGACTTCATGCCGCAGCGCGACGAGGTGCCCGACGTGGTGCGCATCGTGGAGGGGCTCAGCGGCTCGGTGGAGATGGAGTCGGTGCTGCGGCTGCGCTTCGACTACGGCTCGGTCGTGCCCTGGATGCGGCGGGCGGACGGCCACCGGGTGGCGGTCGCCGGCCCCGACTCCGTATGGCTGCGCAGCGAGCCCCAGGTCAAGACCTGGGGACAGCAGTTCAGCACCGTCTCGTCCTTCACGGTCGGCGCGGGCGAGAAGGTGTCCTTCATCCTCTCCTGGCACCCCTCGCACCGGCAGCGGCCCGACCGGGTGGACCCCGCCGAGGCGCTGGAGTCCAGCCTGCGGGACTGGGCGGAGTGGGCCGGCCGCTGCCGGACCGAAGGGCCCTACCGGGAGGCCGTGGTCCGCTCGCTGATCACCCTGAAGGCACTCACCTACGGCCCGACGGGCGGGATCGTCGCCGCGCCGACCACCTCGCTCCCGGAGGAGCTGGGCGGGGTACGGAACTGGGACTACCGCTTCTGCTGGCTGCGGGACTCCACCCTCACCCTGGACGCCCTGCTCGACGCCGGCTACCAGGAGGAGGCCGCCGCCTGGCGGGACTGGCTGCTGCGGGCCGTGGCCGGCGATCCGGCCGACCTCCAGATCATGTACGGGCTGGCCGGGGAGCGCCGGCTCCCGGAGACGGAGCTGCCGTGGCTCGGCGGCTACGCCGGCTCGGCGCCCGTGCGCACCGGCAACGCGGCCGTGAAACAGCTTCAGCTCGATGTGTACGGCGAGGTGATGGACTCCCTCTTCCTGGCCCGGGAGGCGGGGCTGCCCTCCCAGCGGCACGCCTGGTACCTCCAGCTCAGCCTGCTGGGCTTCCTGGAGTCCAAGTGGCGCGAGCCGGACGAGGGGCTCTGGGAGGTGCGCGGCCCGCGGCGGCACTTCGTCCACTCCAAGGTGATGGCGTGGGTGGCGGCCGACCGGGCGGTGCGGACCCTGGAGTCCGACCCCTCGCTGCGCGGCGACGCGGGGCGGTGGCGCGCGATGCGGGACGAGGTCCACCGGGAGGTGTGCGAGCGGGGGTACGACCCGGTGCGGAACACCTTCACCCAGTCGTACGGCTCCGCCGAGCTGGACGCGGCGACGCTGCTCATCCCCCGGGTCGGCTTTCTGCCGCCGGACGACCCCCGGGTCGTCGGGACCGTCGACGCGGTCCGCGAGGAGTTGGGCATGACGGGCGGGCTGGTGCGCCGCTACAGCGCCGAGGGCGCGGCGGTCGACGGGCTGCCCGGGGACGAGGGGGCGTTCCTCGCGTGCTCGTTCTGGCTGGCGGACGCGCTGCGGATGACGGGCCGGACGAAGGAGGCGCGGGAGCTGTTCGAGCGGCTGCTCGCACTCCGCAACGATGTCGGGCTGCTCGCCGAGGAGTACGACCCGGCGGCGGGCCGGCAGCTGGGGAACTTCCCCCAGGCGTTCAGCCATATCGCGCTGGTGACGACGGCCCTCGCGCTCGGCAGGGAGGAGAGTGGAGGATAGGGGCATGGATCTTGGACTGAGGGATCGTGTCTATGTGGTCACCGGCGGCTCGCGCGGGCTGGGCAACGCCTCGGCGAAGGCGCTGGTCGCCGACGGGGCGAAGGTGGTCGTCTCCGGGCGGGACGAGAAGACCGTGACGGACGCCGCGGGGGCGCTCGGCCCCGACGCCGTCGGTGTGGCGGTGGACAACGCCGACCCGTCCGCGGCGGAACGGCTGATCGCGGCGGCCCGCGCCCACTTCGGGCGGTTCGACGGAGTGCTGATCAGCGTGGGCGGCCCGGCCCCGGGGTCGGCCGCGGACAACACGGACGAGCAGTGGCGGGCGGCGTTCGAGTCGGTGTTCCTGGGGGCGGTGCGGATGGCCCGCACCGCCGCCGCGGAGCTGGGCGAGGGCGGGGTGATCGGGTTGGTGCTCTCCGCCTCGGTCCACGAGCCGATCCCGGGGCTGACGATCTCCAACGGCCTGCGGCCGGGCCTCGCCGGATTCGCGAAGTCCCTCGCGGACGAGGTGGGCCCGCGCGGAATCCGGGTGGTGGGGCTGCTGCCGGCACGGATCGACACGGACCGGGTGCGGGAGCTGGACGCGCTGTCCGGGGACGCGGAGGGGGCCAGGGCGGGGAACGAGTCGCGGATTCCGCTGCGGAGGTACGGGGCGCCGGAGGAGTTCGGGAGGGTGGCGGCGTTTCTGCTGTCGCCGGGGGCGTCGTATCTGACGGGGGTGATGGTGCCGGTGGACGGCGGCGCCCGCCACGGCTTCTGACCCCGCCGGGCCGCTTCCCGGCCCCCTCGGTGCGGGGTCCGGCCCGCGCGGGAGTCAGGTCACCCGGTGGGGGTGGTGCTTGGGGGATGTCAGACGGGCCTCCGTGGGGAGGGCCGGGAGGGACGCCGAGTCGCGGGCGTGCGCCACCGCCTCCGAGGTGAGGCGCTCCAGCGTCCGCGCCGGCGAGGCGTGCGGCTCCAGCACCAGCCCCACCCTCGCCACCGGCTCGCCCCGTCTCCCCGTCAGCCTCACCCGTGCCCGCTCGACCCCTTCCAGCGCCCCCGCCTCCCCTTCCAGGGCCCCTTCCAGCGCCCGCCCCCGCAGCCGTGCCCCCTCGCCGTCGCCGCTGTCCACCAGCACCTCGCTCAGCCTGCGCCGGCGCAACTGCGCGAGGAGGAGCCAGAGCGCGAGCAGCACCAGGACCGCCAGCCCGCCGATCACCGCGGGCCACCACCAGCTCTCGTCGCGCCACCGCACCCGGTCCGCCGTGCTCAGCAGCACATCCCGGGGTCCGTACCAGGGCCACCAGGACGGTACGGAGAGACCGGTGCCGGCGGCGAGCACCGCGCCCCCCACCGCGGTCAGCACCAGCCCCGCCAGACCGAGCAGCACACGATTGACGACCGAGAGCATGCGCGGGTCACCCCTTCTTGACCGGTGGCCGGGACACCCGTACCGCCAGGGACAGCGGTTTGGCGAGGCCGAGTTCGGTGAGCGCCGTACCGAGCGCCCGGTCCAGATCGGCGCGTACGTCGTCGAGTTCGCGGAAGTGGGAGCGGGCCCGCACCGAGACCTTGCGCCGGCCCGTCCGCACCCGGGCGGACCGCACCCCGGGGACCTCCATCGCCCGGTCCCGCAGCACCTGCCCCGCCGCCTCCCGGGTGAGACACGCCCGTACGGACGAGTCGTGACGGCGCATCGGCAGCAGCCGGCGCAGCCCCGGGGTGAGGGCGAGGAGGATCAGCCAGAGGCCGAGAAGGGCAAGCGCCGCCGCGACCGCGAGCACCCAGGTCTCGTCGAGACGCCAGCGGGCGAGGTGGTCCGCGGCGTCGCGCCGCCACTGCATGGCCGGCCGGTCCGCCCGTACCGCCACGATGTCGTAGAGCAGCAGGCCCGCACCGCCGAGCACCACCAGGGCGAGCAGCGCGGCCGGGAGCCGGCGCACGGACCAGAAGCGTCCGCCCCGCATCTTCTTGTGGGCCGGCACCAGGAACGGCTCGGTGGCGGGGGAGGGACCGGCGGGCGGCGCGGTGGGGGCGCTCATCGGATTCTCCCGCCCGCGGCGCCCCGGGTGTGGGGCGAGTGGAGCTGTTCGACCAGGACCGACACCTCGGGCACGGTCATTCCGGCGAGGGTCCCGACCCGTTCGGTGACCCGGCGGCGCACCGCGCCGCACTGCCCCCCGATGTCGCCGGGGTAGTCCAGGTCGAGGCTGATCCGCACCCGGGCGGCGTCGTGGCGCACCACGACCGTCGCGTGCGGGGCCCGGCCGCCCTCCGGTACGGTCCCGATCGCCTCGCGGGCCGCCTGTGCGGCGATCTTCGCCACGACCCGGTCGGCGATGACGGTCGCGCCCCGGTCCGCCGCCGCGACCCGCTCACCGGGGCGCCCGCCGGGGTCCTCGCCGCCGTCGTGCTCCGTGGGCACTCCGCGTCACCGCCGCCGGTCGCCGCGCTCGCGACCGCGGAAGAGATCGCCGACATCGAGATCGCCCTCCAGGAAGCGGCCGACCACGAACCCGACCGCGCCGAGTGCGGCGATCAGCAGAAACGCGCCGAAGCCGCCGAAGTACCCGGCGAAGCCGAGTGCCATGCCGGCCACCATGCCGACCACAGCCATGCTCATCTGAGCTCCTCTACTGGGACAGGGGTCCGGAACCGGAACCGCGGATCACTGAAGGCGCGGCTCGGGCTCGTCCTCTTCGTCCTCGGGCAGTTTCACATCGCTGACCGCGATATTGACCTCGACGACCTCCAGGCCCGTCATCCGCTCCACGGCGGAGATCACGTTCTCCCGGACCGCGCGGGCGACATCGGCGATGGAGACTCCGTAGTCGACGACGATCTCCAGGTCCAGGGCGGTCTGCACCTCCCCGACCTCGGCCTTCACCCCACGGGTGGCATTGGACTTGTTGCCGCCCGGCACCCGGTCGCGGACCGCGCCGAAGGTGCGGGAGAGCCCGCTGCCCATGGCGTGCACACCGAGCACATCGCGGGCGGCCAGTCCGGCGATCTTCTCCACCACGCCGTCGGCGATGGTGGTGCGGCCCCGGGAACCGGGGTCCCCGCCACCGCGCTTGCCGAACGGCGACTTCTTCGGTTCCCTCGGCTCGTCGCCCGAGCCGGAGGGGTCACTGCCGGTTCTTTCGGTCATCGCCTTGTGTCCTTTCCGGGATTGCTCCGGGATGTCCAGGCCGTGCCCGGGGTGCGTGACGGATCACACCGGGCTCATGGGTGATCCCGAGGACACCCTGTAGCCCACATTAAGTGCGGTTGCGCTCTTCCGCCCCGGGGATGGGGCAGGCTGGGGCAATGACCACTGCTGATGCGGTACGACGGCGGCTGGGCCTCGGCAGACTGCTGCCGCTGGGCGAGGCCGCGGACGGAGCCTGGCTGACCGAGGAGGCGGCCGTGGCGGTGCTGCGGCGCGCGGCCGTGGAGATCGCGGGGGTGGAGCCGGGGAAGGTGCGGCTGGCGCTCGCCGATCCGGCGCGCGCGGGCGCCCCCGCCGTTCCCGCGCCGCCGAGCGCGCTGCCGCCGGGCCCGCTCCGGGTGGAGGCCGAGTTCGCCGCGACGGCGGACCGGCCGCTGCCCGCCGTCGCGGCGACGCTGCGCGAGGCGCTGTTCTCGGCCGCGATCGACACCCTGGGCCTCGCGGTCCGGGAGGTGGATCTGCGGGTCACGGCGCTGGTGGAGCCCGGGGAGACCGGCCGGGCCGGGGGCGCGGGGGAAAAGGTGCGGGGCACTCCCCCACCCGGGGTACGGCCCGGGGAGACACCGGGTCCGAACCTCCCGGAGGCGGTGGCGGAGGGCCCTTCGGCTCGGGTCGCGGCGGCGGCCACCGGGGTCCCGGGGGTCGCCCGGCTGACGGCCGCTCTGGGAGCGGCGGTACGGCTCGCCCCCGACCATGTCCGGGTGGAGCTGGCGACGTCGCCCGGACACCACCCGCCGACGGTGGTGCGAGCGGTACGGAGCGCGGTATCGGCGGCCCTCCCGGACGGCGGCCCGGTGGCGGTGGTGGTCACCGGGGTGTCGGGGTAGGGGCTTCCCTCCGGATCAGCCCGAAACGGCCCGGAACGGCCCGGATCAGCCTGGAACGGCCCGGAACGGCCCGGAACGGCGAACAGGGCCGGGTGCCTGAGCCTCCCCGCCCCTCGGGCACCTGGGCCCGGGCCTCCCCCGGGCCGCCGTGCCTGGGCTTGGGACCTCCCCCGGCCGCCATGCCTGGGTTGGGAGCCTCACCCGGCCCCCGGGCCCGGCCCCGGGGCCTCCCCGGGGCCGTCCTGCGTGCGGGCTCCTCAGTCGCCGAGGCCCGCGAGATCGCGGAGACGGCGGGCCTGGGCCGCGCGTTCGGCGGCGCGCTGGTCGTCGTACGAGCGGCCGGTGGCCCCCTGGAGCAGCGCCTTGGTCTCGATCACGGCGTCACGCGGCGCGGCGAGGAGCGCGGCGGTCAGATCCCGTACCGCGTCGTCCAGCTCGGCGCCGGGCACCACGAGATTGGCGAGGCCGGTGCGCTCGGCCTCGTCCGCGTGGACGAAACGGCCGGTGACACAGATCTCCAGCGCGCGGGCATAGCCGACCAGCGCGACCAGGGGCCCGGTGCCCCCGAGGTCGGGGACGAGTCCGAGGCCCGTCTCGCGCATGGCGAACTGCGCGTCCCGCGCCACGACCCGGAGATCGCAGGCGAGGGCGAGCTGGAATCCGGCACCGATCGCATGGCCCTGTACGGCGGCGATGGTGAGCAGATCACTCCGGTGCCACCAGGTGAATGCCTCCTGGTACTCGGCGATGGCGGTGTCGAGGTCCGTGTCGGAACCACGCGCCAGATCGAGGAACGACGGCTCGCCGTCGAAGCCCTCCGGAGTGAACGCCTGCCGGTCGAGCCCGGCGGAGAAGGACTTGCCCTCCCCGCGCAGCACCACGATCCGCACGGTGCCCGGAAGCGACCGGCCGGCCAGCGCGAGTGCCCGCCACAGCGCAGGGGACTGGGCATTGCGCTTGTCCGGATGGGTCAGGGTCACCGTGGCGACCGCGGAGTCGACGGTGAGACGTACGCCGTCCTGGTCCAGCAGGGGATCGCTCGCGGATACGGGCGAAGCCATGGGGCGCCTCCGGTTCGGGTGCAGTGTCGGTGCAGTCGCAGACTAGCTAAGCGACCGACCAGTAACCACCCTCAACCGGCCATCGTCGGATGGCCGGCCGACAGCGGCCGGACTGCGGTGTCTGCCCGGCCGGCCGGTTGGAGCCGGCCGGGCGGACACATCGTGAACCGTTGGGGAGCCCTGGTCCTCGGAGTCAGGACCTCAGGCCGAAGCGGCTTTCTTGCCTCGCGTCGCTCCGCCGCGTCCCCGTAGCGTGACTCCGGACTCGCTCAGCATCCGATGGACGAATCCATAGGAGCGACCGGTCTCTTCGGCCAGCGCCCGAATGCTCGCACCGGAGTCGTATTTCTTCTTCAGGTCTGCCGCGAGCTTGTCGCGCGCGGCGCCGGTAACCCGGCTGCCCTTCTTCAGAGTCTCGGCCACCCGTGCCTCCTCATGGGAAGTGCGCTCTGGACTTCTCATGATCACCCCTTGCGCCCTTCCTGGCCACCCATTCGGCAAGGTCCGTGGGAGGACCTTCGTGGCACGGGATACGGCAACCGTCACCGGAATGGTTCATTCCGCGACCGGGCAGAACCCGGCCGCTCCCGGGCGGCCAGGGAAAAGACCAGGTCAGCGACGGTAGGCCCCCGAGGGCCCCGAGGAGGGGGGTCGAGGTGATCATGAGGCGGGTGCCGCTCTCGGTACGAGACGCCCTCACTCAGATGATGGATCACCCCTGAGCCGAATGATCCATAGGGAGTGGATCAGTGCGCTCGCCGGGTCGGCGCACCCGGCACCGCACCCCCGGCGCGGACCAGGGCCCCGGCGCGTACCGGACCCCGGAGAGCCCGGGGCCCGGCCGGCGTCCCGGCCGACAGGCCCGGACACGGACAGCGGGCCCGGATCAGGCGAGGGCCACCAGGTCCGCGTAGTCCGCGCCCCACAGGTCCTCGACACCGTCGGGCAGCAGAATGATCCGCTCCGGCTCCAGCGCGGTGACGGCCCCCTCGTCGTGGGTGACGAGGATGACCGCGCCCTTGTAGGTGCGCAGCGCGCCGAGGATCTCCTCGCGGCTGGCGGGGTCGAGGTTGTTGGTGGGCTCGTCGAGGAGGAGCACATTGGCCGAGGAGACGACCAGGGTCGCCAGGGCCAGCCGGGTCTTCTCACCACCGGAGAGCACCCCGGCGGGCTTGTTCACGTCGTCGCCGGAGAACAGGAACGAACCGAGGGTCTTGCGCACCTCGACCAGATCGAGATCGGGTGCCGACGAGCGCATGTTCTCCAGGACCGTGCGGCTGGGGTCGAGGGTCTCGTGCTCCTGGGCGTAGTAGCCGAGCTTGAGGCCGTGGCCCGGGGTGACCTGGCCGGTGTCCGGCTTCTCGACCCCGGCGAGCAGCCGCAGCAGGGTGGTCTTGCCCGCGCCGTTGAGGCCGAGGATGACGACCCGGGAGCCCTTGTCGACCGCGAGGTCCACATCGGTGAAGATCTCCAGTGAGCCATAGGACTTCGAGAGGCCCTCGGCGGTGAGCGGGGTCCGGCCGCAGGGCGCGGGCTCGGGGAAGCGGAGCTTGGCGACCTTGTCGGCGGCCCGCACCTCCTCCAGTCCGGCGAGCAGCCGCTCGGCGCGCTTGGCCATGTTCTGGGCCGCGACGGTCTTGGTCGCCTTGGCGCGCATCTTGTCGGCCTGGGAGTTGAGGGCGGCGGCCTTCTTCTCGGCGTTCTGGCGCTCGCGCCTGCGGCGCTTCTCGTCGGCCTCGCGCTGCTGCTGGTAGAGCTTCCAGCCCATGTTGTAGACGTCGATGACGGACCGGTTGGCGTCCAGGTAGAAGACCTTGTTGACAACGGTCTCGACCAGGTCGACATCGTGGGAGATGACGATGAAGCCGCCGCGGTAGGTCTTCAGATAGTCGCGCAGCCAGACGATGGAGTCGGCGTCGAGGTGGTTGGTCGGCTCGTCCAGGAGAAGGGTGTCGGCGTCCGAGAAGAGGATGCGGGCCAGCTCGACCCGGCGGCGCTGACCGCCGGAGAGGGTGTGCAGGGGCTGGCCGAGCACCCGGTCGGGCAGCCCGAGCGCGGCGGCGATGGTGGCGGCCTCGGCCTCGGCGGCGTACCCGCCCTTGGTGAGGAACTCGGTCTCCAGCCGCTCGTACTTCTTCATGGCCTTCTCGCGGGTGGCGCCCTTGCCGTTCGCCATCCGGTCCTCGTTCTCGCGCATCTTCCGGAGCACGGAGTCCAGCTCACGGGCGGAGAGGATGCGGTCCCGGGCGAGGGCGTCGAGGTCGCCGGTGCGGGGGTCCTGCGGGAGGTAGCCCACCTCGCCGGAGCGGGTGATGGTGCCGGCGGCGGGGACGCCCTCGCCGGCCAGGCACTTGGTGAGGGTGGTCTTGCCCGCTCCGTTGCGGCCCACCAGGCCGACCCGGTCGCCCTTGGCGATACGGAAGGAGGCGGACTCGATGAGGATGCGGGCGCCGGCGCGCAGCTCGATACCGGAAGCGGTGATCACGGACAGACTCCAGGGCGGTGTGGGACGGCGGAAGGACGGGGGGTTTCGGGCTGCGACGCCGTCTAATGCGCAAGGAGAATGGCCATGAGGGCCAGTCTAACGGTGGGCTGCAAGTGGTTTGGCGGCCCGGAGCGGAGACGGGCGGCGCGGAGGGGTCGCCGGGTGGCGGGGCAGTCGGGGTGGCGGAGCCTTCGGGGCGGCGGGGCCGTCCCCCCGAAACGCCCGACAAAAGGGGCGATCCATCTCCGGTTGCCCGATACTCGGCCCAGGGCGGCGGGCTGCCGCCGCACACCGGGAACGGCCGGCGGAAGCCGGCGGACGGACCGAGGGCGGTGGCCCATGCAGTTCGACGACGACGCCGGTCTGGACACATCCGAGGTCAGGGATGTGCGGGGCGGCCGGAGGCCCGGCGGGGCCGCCGTGGGCGGCGGTGTCGCGGGGGTGATCGCGCTGATCCTGGGGCTCCTCCTCGGGGTCGGCCCCGATCGGCTCGGGCTCTCCGCGAGCGACCCCGGGCCGACCGCGACCGTGGCGTCACAGGCCGAGGTGGACACCGCGTGCCGCTCGGGGGCGGACGCCAACGCCCGGCAGGACTGCCGGATCGTCGGGGTGGTCAACAGCGTGCAGGACTTCTGGCGGGCGGAGTTCCCCCGGCGGCAGGGGCGGTACGCGGATGCCCGGACGGTGATGTTCAGCGGCCGGGTGACCACCGCGTGCGGGGCGGCGACCTCGGCGGTGGGACCGTTCTACTGCCCCGGCGACCGGCAGGTCTATCTGGATCTCGGCTTCTTCGACGAGCTGCGGACCACCTTCGGGTCGGGCGGCGGCCCGTTCTCGGAGGCGTATGTGGTGGCGCACGAGTACGGCCACCATGTGCAGAACCTGATGGGGACGCTGGGCCGGGCCGGGGACGGGCGGCGGGGGGCAGGGAGCGGCGCGGTACGGGTGGAGCTGCAGGCCGACTGCTACGCGGGGGTGTGGGCGCACCACGCGACGACGACGCCCGACGAGCGCGGCGGACGCCCGCTGCTGACGGGGCTCTCCGAGGTGGACATCGCGGACGGCCTGGACGCCGCGGCGGCGGTGGGGGACGACAGAATCCAGGAGCGGTTCCAGGGACGGGTGACACCGGAGACCTGGACCCATGGATCGGCGGCGCAGCGGCAGCGGTGGTTCGACACCGGGTACCGGACCGGGGACATGGCGCGCTGCGACACCTTCGCCTGACCTTCCCCTCGGCCTCCCGGGCCGCCCCCGCGGGCCGGGCCGTCCGGCGGGGGCGGCCGGAGCGCGCCCCCGCCGGGTCCGGGGCTGAGGGAGTTTCTTTCGGATCGGACCGGATCACGCCGGATCGGTGAGCGGGGTCCGGTGCCGCGCATCGCGAGGCGGCGGACCGAACCCACGCGGAGCGCCGGCGACCGACGGCAACGCGGCGAGGCGCGGTGCGGCGGCACCAGGGTCCGCGAGCCCGGCACGATCCGGAAGAGTCGGCCTGATCCGGAAGAGACGGCCTAGGCGCCTCCGGTGTGGACCTGGAACGCGGCCCGGCGCACGGCCTTCGCGAGGGCCGGGTCCGGGTGCGCCGCCGCGAGGGCCACCAGGACCTGGACGGTGCGCGGGTGCCCGCCGGCCCTGACCTCCTCCAGGAGGGCCGGGACCGTGCCCTGGACCGCCGAGTCGAGGTGGCGCAGCAGCAGCTGGGGCTCGCCGTGGTCGGCGACGGCGGCGGCGGTGTCCACCCAGAGCCAGGTGGCCTCCTCACGGGTCAGCACGTCCTGGGCGTCCTCGGGGTCCGCCCCCTCGTACTCCGCGAGCCACAGGAGGGCGTACGGACGCAGGGAGGGCTCCGAGGCCACCGCCCGGACCTCCGCCTCGGCGGGCGCGCCCACGACCCGCAGCGCCTCGAAGGCGAGCCCGCGCAGCAGGGCGTCCTCGCCGCGGGCGACGGCCAGCAGCTCGGTCACCGCGCTGGAGACGGTGCGGGCGGCCAGCCAGGCGCGGTACTCGGCGCGGGCGGGCCCGGGGGTCAGCCGGGCACAGCCGCGCAGCATGTCGTCGGCGGGCTGTTCGATATTGCCGGCGGGGCTCTGGGCGGCGACGCAGATCTGCTCCAGCTTGACCCAGACCGCCCAGTTGCCGAGCGGGGTCAGGGTGGCGGAGCGGCCCCGGTCGAGGGTGAGCGCGCCCACGGCGGCGAGGCCGTCGAGCGCCCAGTCCAGGAGGGACGCGACGGTGCCGGGAGGGGACGCGGGCACCTCGGTCACCACGGGTACCGGTTCGCCGGCCGCCGGCCCGCCGGACGACGGGCCGTGGCCGCCCATCGGCAGTGGCTGGGACTGGGGGCCGTAGGGGACCTCGCAGCGTTCCTCGCGCAGCTCCTCCACCCGCTGCTCCAGCAGATCGAGGAGGGCGGGCACCAGCACGGGCCCGGCCGAGAGCTGGAGCAGGGAGAGGAGTTGGGGCACGGCCTCCACGACCTCCGCCACGGCGGTGGGCGCGACGTCGCCGGGCGCCGGGTGCGCCAGCGACCAGGCGTCGAAGAGGGCCACCCAGCCGCGCAGCACGGCCATGTCGTCGCGGTCCCAGGCGCGCAGCCGCCAGCCGGGGCGCGCGGTGCCGCCGTGCAGTTCGACCAGGCCGGCCAGGCGGGCCCGGTCCCATCCGGCGCGCACCTGGGCCGGGGTGAGGCCGAGCGCGGCGGCGGCCCGCTCGCGGGCGGGGGCGGCCAGCGGGGTGGAGCCCGGGTCCCGTTCGACGGCCGCCCAGCGGGCGATCCGCACGGCGTCGGCGAGGACCTCCCTCGCCTGGCGGGCCAGTTCCGCGGGGGGCGGAGTGCCCTCGGGTGGCCGTGGGGCCGACCGGGTGCGCCGGGTCGTCACCGCCCGCCGGGCGGTGGCCAGCGGACGCGGCCGGACAAGACGGAGTCTGGAGTTGCGCGCCAATTGCTCATCAGGCTTTCGGGACGTCACAGGGAGCAGTCTTCCCGCTGACAGCCCGAAAGCCCAAACGGAACCTGGCGGGGACGGGGTTGGCGGGGCCGCGGCGCCCGGGCGCGGGCGGGGCCCGCCGGGGGTGCGGGCCTCCCTGACAGGGCCGCGTCACGATGGGCCGTCTGCGCGGGCCCGGTCACATCAGGGGGGTGAGAAAGCGGCGCAGGGCTTCCTCGTACCGCGCGGGGTCGGCGTTCCACATGGCCGCGTGCGGGGCGTCGCGGACGGTGTGGAGGTGGACGAGTTCGGGGCGGCGGGCGGCGAGTTCGCGGGAGGGGCCCCAGGGGGCGAGGGTGTCGCCGGGGCCGTGGAAGATCAGGGTGGGGGTGGTGAGCGCGCCGGGGTCCGCGGTCACCGCGGGGCGCCTCCCGTTGTAGAGCCCCGCCCTGCCCCGGGCGGCTCTGACCGCGAGGGGCAGCAACGGGGCGGGGGTGTGCCGGGCGGCGGCCAGGGCGCGCAGGGTGGCGTCCTTGTCCAGGACCGGGGAGTCGAGCACCAGCCCCTTGATCCGGTCGCGCAGGGCGGAGTCGCAGGCGGTGTGCAGCGCCATGGTGGCGCCGGTGGACCAGCCGTACAGGACGACGTCGCGGGCACCGGCGGCGACGGCGAAGCGGAGCGCGGCGTCCAGGTCCCGCCACTCGGCGTCGCCGAGGTGTCCGAGACCGTCGGGAGGCCGGGGCGCGTCGGGGTCGCCCCGGTAGCCGACCCCGAGCACCGGGATGCGTCGCCGATGGAGAAACGGAAGCAGGTTCATGGGGTGCTCGCGGGTGGTTCCCAGGCCGTGCACGGCGATGACCCAGGTCCCCCGGGGGCCGGGCACGGACCAGGCGGGCAGCGGGCCCAGCTCACCGGGGACGGTGACATCGGTGTGGGGGATGCCGAGCGCGGTCGTCGGGTCCCCGGTGTGGAGCTGCGGGGTCAGCCGCACCCTGGCACCGGGTTCCAGGCCGCCGGAGCCGACGCCCTCCAGCCGGCGCACGACGGTGTCGGCGGACGGCGGGGTCTCGTCGAGCACGGGGCCGACGATGGCGTGGACGCCGCCGGGCCCGTCGAGTCCGTAGGTGCCGGGGCGGCGCGATGAGAGGCTGCGGGTGAGCGTCACCCGGCCCGCGCCGGTGGAGTGGACGGTGAGCCGCCGCTCCCCCGGAAGGGGCCGCCCGGGGGCGGGTCTGAGCACCGCGTCGCTCGCGTAGCGGCCGGCCAGGAACGCGGCCGTGCCGACGCCGATCAGGGAGGTGACGGCCGTTGCCGCCGCTGTAGCCGGGCGCACCGTTCCAGTGTCGGCGCGGTGGTGGGGTGCTGCCAGCGGACGGCCCCCGCCCGTGTCCGGGGCCGTGCGGGGGCGGGGCCGGCGTGGGCCGGCGGGCAGGGCCCGGAGAGCCGGGGCAGGGGCGGGGAGCACGTCAGCGCCGCTGGCCGTACCCCCGGAACTGTTCGGCGGCCTCCTCCAGCTCGGCGGCGGTGAGCAGGGAGGGGGTGTGGCCGGGCACGGCGGCCGCGGTCAGCCAGAGCCGGCACATCCACTCCAGCTGGGCGGTGCGGTCGTACGCCTGGTCCAGGCTCTGTCCGTGGGCGACGGTCCCGTGGTTGCGCAGCAGACAGGCGGTGCGCCCGTCGAGGGCGGCGAGCATGTTCCGGGCCAGGGCCTCGGTGCCGTAGAGGGCGTACGGGGCGACCCGGACGGGTCCGCCGAGCGCGGCGGCCATGTAGTGGACCGGTGGCAGCTCCGGTACGAGGGTGGAGACGGCCGTGGCGTGGACGGCGTGGGTGTGGACCACGGCGCGGGCGTCGGTGTGCCGGTAGACCTCCAGATGGAGCGGCAGCTCGCTGGTGGGCCGGAGATGGCCGAGAACCTGCTGTCCGCCGAGGTCGACGGCTATGGCGTCCCCGGGGGTGAGACGGTCGTAGGGGACACCGCTGGGAGTGACGAGGACGAGCTCTCCGACCCGGGCGGAGACATTGCCCGACGTCCCCACCACCAGACCCTCCGCGGCCGTTCTGCGGGCGGTGGCCACGACGTTCCGCCACGCCTCGTCGATCGCTTTCTGCGACACCTGTTCGGTCATGCGGCGATCCTGTCAGGCGGCGCTCTCCGGTTACAGAGGGCCACCGCCGGGGGACGGAGGGGAGGATCAGTCAGATTATCCAAAAGGGTGATGAAAGCCACTTCGCGGGACGTGTCCCCGGCCCCAGAAGCCCATCCAGCCCCTGCAGACCGAAACCGGAGCCAAAAACCTCACTTGGGGACACCCCGATGCCGGTCCCAGTTCACCTTCCGTTCACTCAGGTTACTTACGTTCACCGGGCCACTGACGTCCATAGATTGCCTGGGTAAATGGAACACATCACGCTGCTGCTCGCGATTGTGATCGTGACGGCTCTCGTGTTCGATTTCACGAACGGTTTCCACGACACGGCCAACGCGATGGCGACGACCATCTCGACCGGCGCCATGAAGCCCAAGTCCGCGGTGGCGATGTCCGCCGTGCTCAACCTCGTCGGCGCGTTCCTGTCGGTGGAGGTCGCCAAGACGATCTCCAGCGGCATCGTCAACGAGGCAGGCATAACACCAGAAGTGATCTTCGCGGCGCTCGTCGGCGCCATCCTCTGGAATCTCCTGACGTGGCTGGTCGGCCTGCCGTCCAGTTCCTCGCACGCCCTCATGGGCGGTCTGATCGGCGCCACCATCGCGTCGGTCGGGTTCAGCGGCGTCAACGGCGGCACCGTCGTCACCAAGGTGCTGATCCCGGCCATCGCGGCTCCGCTGGTCGCCGGTATCGGCGCGTACCTCGCCTCCAGGCTGACGTACAAGCTCGGCCAGAACGCCGACCCGAAGTCCACCGCGAAGGGCTACCGGGTGGGCCAGATCGCCTCGGCGGGCCTGGTCTCGCTGGCGCACGGCACCAATGACGCCCAGAAGACGATGGGCATCATCACGCTGGCCCTGGTGACCGGCGGCATCCTCAACCCCGGCTCCAACCCCCCCATGTGGGTCATCGTCTCCGCCGGTGTGGCCATCGCCCTCGGCACCTACCTCGGCGGCTGGCGCATCATCCGGACCATGGGCAAGGGCCTGACCGACCTCCAGCCCCAGCAGGGCTTCGCCGCCCAGTCCAGCGCGGCCAGCGTCATCCTCGCCTCCTCCAACCTGGGCTTCTCGCTCTCCACCACGCACTCGTGCTCCGGCGCCGTGATGGGTGCGGGCCTCGGCCGCAAGGGCGGTGTGGTCCGCTGGTCCACCGCCACCCGGATGTTCGTGGCCTGGGGTCTGACCCTGCCCGCCGCCGGTCTGGTCGCCGCCCTCTCGGAGTACGTGACCAAGCAGGGCGACTGGGGTGTCGCCGTGGTCGCGGTCTTCCTGGTCGCCTCCTCGGCCGCGATCTGGCTCTACTCCCGCCGCCAGGTCATCGACCACACCAACGTCAACGACACCGGCGCCGATGTGGACAGCGAGACCGGCGAGGCCGGTGTGGTGACCAACGCCATGGCCGCCGTCACCGTGCCCCCGGCCGGCACCCCGGCGCAGGACGGCCTCAAGACCACCATCGCGGCCTCCCCGGCCGCCGCCCCCGAATCCGGCCCGGCCAGCCCGGCCGCGGTGTAAGGACAGATCAGCATGAAAATCGACTGGGCAGCTCTCGGCTCCGTTTTCGGTGTGAGCCTCGTGGCCACCGTCGTTCTGGTGGGCCTGTTCACCCTCGGCATCATCGGCATGAGCAAGCAGGCGACGGCCTCCGGCGGCGGCGGCTCCGTGGCGCTGGCGCGCACCGGTGCGTACACCTGCTTCGCGCTCTGCGTGGCGGCCATCACCTACGGGATCTATCTGATCGTCACCTGACGGCGGGCCCGGACCGCGCGCGGTCCGGGCTCTCCGCGCTCATCGACGGCAGACGGCCGGGCCGGTCATCCTCAGGGACGACCGGCCCGGCCGTCTGCCGTCCCGGGTCCGGGACGAGCAGCGCGGCGCTCCCCGGGTGTGGGGCTCAGCACAGTGCCCCTTCGCAGGTCAACGGCAGGTTGACGGCTGTTCTCACAGCGTGGTGGACTGCCGGGGCCATTACGGCGGCAGCAGAGGAAGCCGGTGCGAATCCGGCGCGGTCCCGCCACTGTCACCGGGAGGAGTCCCGGGAGCCAGGAACTCTCGCCGCCGATCACGTCGAACCAGGGCGCGGACACCCTGAGTGAGGACATATCGCCATGCCCGGCCGCGGCCACGACCCTGCCCCGACTCCGAGAAGGATCTGCCCGCCCCGGCCGGTCCGGAGCGGAACCCCGGCCTGAATCGATGCGTGCCGACCGTGTACTGAACCGTGCCGACCGCGTTTTCGCGTACGGCGCCGGGGCCGGCCTCCTCGGTGACCTGCTGCTCGGCGATCCCCGCCGGGGCCATCCCGTCGCCGCGTTCGGACGGGCCGCGGGCGCGGTGGAGCGGGTTCTCTGGCGCGACCACCGGGGGTGGGGCGCTCTGCACACCGCCGTGTGCGCCGGAGGCGCCGCCGCGGCCGCGCACCTCCTCGCGCGCGGCACCCGGGGGGCGCCCGCGCTCTCCCTCGCCCTGACCGCCGCCGCCACCTGGACCGTCGTGGGCGGCACCTCGCTGGGCCGGGAGGCCAGGACCATCGGTGCCGCGCTCGCGGCCGGCGACGTGGAGCGGGCCCGCGCGCGGCTGCCGCATCTGTGCGGGCGCGATCCGCAGTTCCTGGACGAGGGCCAGATCGCCCGGGCCGTGGTGGAGTCCGTGGCCGAGAACACCTCCGACGCGGTCGTCGGCGCCCTGGTGTGGGGGGCGGTGGCGGGGGTGCCGGGCCTGGTGGGGTTCCGCGCGGTCAACACCCTGGACGCGATGGTGGGGCACCGCTCCCCGCGCCACCGGCGGTTCGGCTGGGCGTCGGCGCGGCTGGACGATCTGGCCGGCTGGCCGGGGGCCCGGCTGACGGCCGGGCTCGCCGTGCTCGCGGGCGGGGACGCGCGGGGAGCCGTCCGGGCGTGGCGCCAGGACGCGCACCGGCACCCCAGCCCCAACGCGGGCCCGGTGGAGGCCGCGTTCGCGGGGGCGCTCGGGGTGCGTATCGGCGGCACCCTGTCCTACGGCGGCCGGGTCGAGCACCGGCCCGTGCTCCATGGCGCGGGGCGGCCCGTGGAGGTCGCCGACATCGAACGGGCGGTGCGGCTGTCGCGCCGGGTGGGGCTGCTGGCGCTCGCCACGAGCGTGGTGGCACGGCCGTTGCTGCGGCGGGCCGTGACGGGGATTCAGCGGGGGTCCGGCGCACCGGCGCCGCGAGCGGGAGGAGACGGATGAGCACGGGAAGGCGCACCGGAGGCGGCCTGCTCGTCGCCGGGACGACGTCCGACGCGGGCAAGAGCGTGGTCACGGCGGGCATCTGCCGCTGGCTTGTGCGCCAGGGCGTGAAGGTGGCCCCCTTCAAGGGGCAGAACATGTCGCTCAACTCGTTTGTGACCCGCGAGGGCGCGGAGATCGGCCGGGCGCAGGCGATGCAGGCGCAGGCGGCCCGGGTCGAGCCGACCGCGCTGATGAACCCGGTGCTGCTCAAGCCCGGCGGCGACCGCAGCAGCCAGGTGGTGCTGATGGGCAGGCCGGTGGGCGAGCTGAGCGCGCGCGGCTACCACGGGGGGCGGCAGGAAGCGCTGTTCGGGCCGGTCATGGAGTGCCTGGAGGAGCTGCGGGGCAGCTACGACGCGGTGATCTGCGAGGGGGCGGGCAGCCCGGCCGAGATCAATCTGCGGCGCACCGACATCGTGAACATGGGCATCGCCCGCGCCGCCCGGCTTCCGGTGCTGGTCGTCGGGGACATCGACCGGGGCGGGGTCTTCGCCTCCTTCTTCGGTACGACGGCGCTGCTGAGCGCCGAGGACCAGCGGCTGGTGGCGGGATATCTGGTCAATAAGTTCCGGGGCGATGTGTCGCTGCTGGAGCCGGGTCTCGACATGCTCCACGGGCTCACCGGGCGGCGGACGTACGGGGTGCTGCCGTACGCGCACGGGCTGGGCATCGACGAGGAGGACGGGCTGCGGGTCTCGCTGCGCGGGACGGTGCGCGAGTCGGCGGTGGCGCCGCCGGTCGGGGCCGATGTGCTGCGGGTCGCGGTGTGCGCGGTGCCGCTGATGTCCAATTTCACCGATGTGGACGCGCTGGCCGCCGAGCCGGGGGTGATCGTGCGATTCGCGGACCGGCCCGAGGAGTTGGCCGACGCGGATCTGGTGATCGTGCCGGGAACGCGGGGCACGGTCCGCGCGTTGGAGTGGCTGAGGGAGCGGGGGCTGGCGCGGGAGCTTCTGCGCAGGGCGGCCGAGGGCCGTCCGGTGCTGGGGATCTGCGGCGGTTTCCAGTTGCTCGGTGAGCACATCGAGGACGAGGTCGAGTCGCGGGCGGGTTCCGTGACCGGTCTGGGGCTGCTGCCCGTACGGGTGCGGTTCGCGGCCGAGAAGACCCTTGCGAGGCCGACGGGCACGGCGCTCGGCGAGCGGGTGGAGGGGTATGAGATCCACCATGGCGTCGCCGAGGTGCTGGGCGGCGAGGCCTTTCTGAGCGGCTGCCGGGTCGGTGAGGTGTGGGGCACCCACTGGCACGGCTCCCTGGAGAGCGACGGCTTCCGGCGGCGGTTCCTGAGCCGGGTCGCGAGCGCCACCGGCCGGCGCTTCGTGCCCGCTCCGGACACGTCGTTCGGCGCGCTGCGCGAGGAGCAGCTCGACCGGCTCGGCGACCTCATCGAGGAACACGCGGACACGGACGCCCTCCTGCGGCTGATCGAGCGGGGCGCGCCCGCCGGCCTTCCCTTCATCGCGCCCGGAGCGCCCCCCGAGCCCCCGGCCCGGGAAGCGGTCCGAGCGCCCGGACGACCTGGAGCGCCCGTATGAGCACCGTGCCGCCAGCCGCCGGAGGGCCGGTCGCCCCACCCCGCCCGTGCCCGTCACCGTACGCGCCCCACCCGCCGTATCTGTCGTATCCGTCAGAGCCGACCGAGGAGACCGCATGAGCACGCCCTACCCCTTCACCGCCGTCGTAGGGCAGGACGACCTCCGGCTGGCGCTGTTGCTCAACGCGGTGTCGCCGCGGGTCGGCGGGGTGCTGGTGCGCGGCGAGAAGGGGACCGCCAAGTCCACCGCCGTACGGGCCCTGTCGGCGCTGATACCGGAGGTGGAGGTGGTGGCGGGCTGCCGGTTCTCCTGCGATCCCGCCGCCCCCGATCCGGTCTGCCCCGACGGGCCGCACGAGGCCGGCGGGGGCACGGCGCGGCCGGCGCGGATGGTGGAGCTGCCCATCGGCGCGTCCGAGGACCGGCTCGTGGGCGCGCTCGACATCGAACGGGCCCTGTCGGAGGGGGTGAAGGCCTTCGAGCCGGGTCTGCTGGCCGACGCGCACCGGGGCATCCTCTATGTGGACGAGGTGAATCTCCTCCACGACCACCTGGTCGATGTGCTGCTGGACGCCGCCGCCATGGGGGCCTCCTATGTGGAGCGCGAGGGGGTGTCGGTGCGGCACGCCGCGCGGTTCCTGCTGGTGGGCACGATGAACCCGGAGGAGGGCGAGCTGCGCCCGCAGTTGCTGGACCGGTTCGGTCTGACGGTGGAGGTGGCCGCTTCCCGGGAGCCGGACCAGCGGGTCGACGTGGTGCGGCGGCGGCTGGCCTACGACGACGACCCGGCGGCCTTCGCGGCCGGCTGGGCGGACGAGGAGAGCGCGCTGCGGGAGCGCGTTCTGGCGGCGCGGAAGCTGCTGCCCGGGGTGCGGCTGGGCGATGGTGTGCTCCGGCAGATCGCGGCGACCTGCGCGGCGTTCGAGGTGGACGGGATGCGCGCCGACATCGTGATGGCGCGCACCGCCACCGCGCTGGCCGCGTGGGCCGGGCGGTCGGAGGTCCTCGCCGAGGATGTGCGGCAGGCCGCGCTGCTGGCCCTCCCCCACCGGCGGCGGCGCAACCCCTTCGACGCGCCCGGTCTGGACGAGGAGAAGCTCGACCGGACCCTGGAGGAGTCCGCCGAGGACGACCCCGACCCCGACCCCGGCAACGGTCCCGGCGGCGGACCGGACAACGGCCCCGGCGGCGGACCGGACGGCGGCGGACAGCCTCCCCGGGAGACCCCCGAGGCCCCCGAGGCCCCCGAGGCCCCCGAGGCCCCCGGGACCGGTGGCCCGGAGCTGCCGTCCCAGGGCGGCGCGCCCGAGCGGCGGGAGCCGGAGGAGGGGAGTGCCGCCGGGGGCGCGGGCCGGGAGCAGCGCCCGGTCGGGGCCGGTGAGCCGTTCCGTACGAAGATGCTGAGCGTGCCGGGGATGGGCGAGGGCGCCGCGGGGCGGCGGTCGCGCTCCCGGGCCGAGCACGGCCGCACCACGGGCGCCCGGCGCCCCCGGGGGCAGCTCACCAAGCTGCATCTGGCGGCGACCGTGCAGGCCGCCGCCCCGCACCAGCGGGCGCGGGGCCGCAGCGGACCGGGTCTGGTGGTCCGGCGGGACGATCTGCGGCAGGCGGCCCGGGAGGGGCGCGAGTCCAATCTGGTGCTGTTCGTGGTGGACGCCTCGGGGTCGATGGCGGCCCGGCAGCGGATGGGCGCGGTCAAGGGCGCCGTGCTGTCGCTGCTGCTGGACGCCTATCAGCGCCGGGACAAGGTGGGTCTGGTGACCTTCCGCGGCAAGGAGGCGGAGGTGGCGCTGCCGCCGACGTCCTCGGTGGACGCGGCGGCGGCCCGGCTGGATCAGCTGCCGACCGGCGGGCGGACCCCGCTGGCCGCCGGGCTGCTGAAGGCCCATGACGTGCTGCGGGTGGAGCGGATGCGCGATCCCGCGCGCCGCCCGCTGATGGTGGTGGTGACCGACGGGCGGGCGACGGGCGGCCCCGACCCGGTGGGGCTGGCGTCGCGTGCCGCCCGGCTGCACGCCGCCGGGGGCACGGCCGCGATCGTGGTGGACTGCGAGTCCGGCCCGATCCGGCTGGGCCTCGCGGGAACCCTCGCGGCCGACCTCCAGGGGCAGGCCGTCACCCTCGACGAGTTGCGGGCCGACGCCATCGCCGGCCTGGTCAAGAGCGTCCGGTCCGCCGGTGCCGACAGAAAGGCCGCGTAATGCCACAGGGACAGCCGTCCGTCGTACCGGACGACGGGCTCACCACACGTCAGCGGCGCAACCGTCCGCTGGTCTTCGTGCACACGGGGACCGGCAAGGGGAAGTCGACGGCGGCGTTCGGGCTCGCGCTGCGCGCCTGGAACCAGGGGTGGCCGATCGGGGTGTTCCAGTTCGTCAAGTCGGCGAAGTGGAAGGTCGGCGAGGAGAACGCGCTGAAGGTGCTGGGGGCGTCCGGCGAGGGCGGCGCGGTCGACTGGTACAAGATGGGCGAGGGCTGGTCGTGGGTGCAGCGCGATCGGCAGTTCAGCAATGAGGAGGCGGCCCGGGAGGGCTGGGAGCAGGTCAAGCGGGATCTGGCCGCGGAGACCTACAAGCTGTACGTCCTCGACGAGTTCGCCTACCCCCTGCACTGGGGCTGGGTCGACACGGCGGAGGTGATCTCGGTGCTGCGCGACCGCCCGGGCAACCAGCATGTGGTGATCACCGGCCGGAACGCCCCGGCGGAGCTGCTCGGCTTCGCGGATCTGGTGACCGAGATGACCAAGGTCAAGCACCCGATGGACGCCGGTCAGAAGGGGCAGCGGGGCATCGAGTGGTAGCACGTCTCGTCATCGCCGCGCCGTCGTCGGGCAGCGGCAAGACCACCGTCGCGACGGGCCTGATGGCGGCTTTCGCCGCGTCGGGTCTGGCCGTCTCCCCGCACAAGGTGGGCCCCGACTACATCGACCCCGGCTACCACGCGCTCGCGACCGGCCGTCCGGGGCGGAATCTCGACGCCTATCTCTGCGGTACGGAGCTGATGGCCCCGCTCTTCGCCCGGGGCTCGGCGGGCTGTGATCTGGCCGTGGTCGAGGGGGTGATGGGGATGTACGACGGCGCGGCGGGGGCGGGTGAGCTGGCGTCGACGGCGCAGCTGGCGAAGCTGCTGCGGGCGCCGGTGGTGCTGGTGGTGGACGCGTCCTCGCAGTCCCGGTCGGTGGCGGCGCTGGTGCACGGTTTTCTGTCGTGGGACCCGGAGGTGCGGGTCGGGGGCGTGATCCTCAACAAGGTGGCGTCCGACCGGCACGAGGAGCTGCTGCGGGAGGCGCTGGAGGACGTGGGTGTGCCGGTGCTGGGGGTGGTGCGGCGGCGGGCCGCCGTGGCGACCCCGTCACGGCATCTGGGTCTGGTGCCGGTGGCCGAGCGGGCGGCCGAGGCGGTCGCCTCGGTGGAGGCGATGGCGGAGCTGGTGCGCGAGGGGTGCGATCTCGCGGGGCTGCTGGCGCTGGCCCGGTCGGCCCCGCCGCTGGGTGCCGAGGCGTGGAGCGCGGCCGGGGCGCTGCTCGCGGGGGCGGACGTTCCCGGGGCCGCCGATCCGGACGGGCTCGGCCTTCCGGTGGGGTCCGTCGGCGGGCCGGGGCTCACGGGCGGGCCCGGGCCCGCCGGCGGGCCGGGTTCCCCGGGCGGTCGGAGCCCCGCCGGCGGGCGGCGGCCGGTGGTCGCCGTCGCCGGTGGGCCCGCCTTCACCTTCTCCTACGCCGAGCAGGTGGAACTGCTCACGGCCTGCGGTGCCGAGGTCGTGACCTTCGACCCGCTGCGGGACGAGCGACTGCCCGAGGGCACCTCAGGGATCGTGATAGGCGGAGGCTTCCCCGAGGTGTACGCGCCGGAGCTGTCCGCCAATGAGGCCCTGCGCAAGGTCGTGGGCGAATTCGCCCGGAACGGCGGCCCGGTGGCGGCCGAGTGCGCGGGGCTGCTGTATCTGGCGCGCTCCCTGGACGGGCAGCCGATGTGCGGGGTGCTGGACGCCGATGCCCGGATGGGCGAGCGGCTCACGCTCGGCTACCGGGAGGCCGTCGCCGTGGCCGACAGCGCCCTGGCGGCCACCGGGACCCGGATGCGCGGCCACGAGTTCCACCGGACGGTGATCGAGCCCGGGGCCGGGCCGGTGCCGGCGTGGGGGATGCTCCGGCCGCAGCGCCGGGTGGAGGGTTTCGTCCAGCGGGGTGTGCATGCCAGCTATCTGCACACGCACTGGGCCGCCGATCCCCGGGTCGCCCGCCGGTTCGTGGCGTGGTGCGCGCGGTGAGCGCCCGCCGGGGCGGCGGCAGCCCGGTCCCACCTCTCCGCAGAATCGTTTCAGCAGAGATCCCGGGGGCCACCGCGCCCCGGTCAGTGGGCGATGCCGACCACCAGCCAGATGAAGCCCGCCCCGGCCACCGTGCACAGCAGGGTGGAGCGGGCGGGGTGGGTGTGGTGGGCCTCGGGGAGGATCTCGGCCGCCGCGAGATAGAGCAGGGCGCCGCCGAAGAATCCGAGGTAGCCGCCGAGGAGCCCCACCGGGATGGTGACCAGCAGCGTCGACGCGGCGCCGGCGACCGGCGCGAGGGCGTCGGCGACCAGCATCGCGATGGCCTTGGTGCGGGTGTTGCCGTAGAGGCTGGCGAGTGTGTAGGTGTTGAAGCCGTCCGCGAAGTCATGGGCGATGACGGCGAGCGCGACGGTCAGCCCCATCGCCTCCCCGACCTGGAAGGCGGCGCCGATCGCGACGCCGTCCATCAGACTGTGGCCGACCATCGCCGCCGCCGCTGTCAGCCCCACCTGCGGCGCCCGCTCGTCCCCCGCGCCATGGGCGGCCCGGCGCACCGCGAGCAGCCGTTCCACCAGGTGCGCCACGAGGAACCCGGCCACGAAGAGCAGCAGCGCGAGCGGGACGCCGAACACCCGCCGCCCGGCCGCCTCCAGCGCCTCCGGCAGCAGATCCAGGCCGACCACCCCGAGCATCAGCCCGCCCGCCAGGCCCAGGACCAGATGCCTGCGGTCGGTGACGCGCTGCGCGGTCCAGCCGCCGAACAGCGTCATCAGGAACGCGCCGAGCGCGACGAACACCGCCATGCGCCCTTGCTAGCGGATTGACCGTGCGCTGCGCACATTCCGCCGGAAGACCCGCCCGATTCACCCGTTTGACGCGAGAGGACCCCTGCTCATGGCCGAGCCCGGTGCGGGCGCTGGGCTGCCGCTCCCCGGCCGCGCCTGGCGGGCGCCGGTGATCGCCAGGAGTGCGGCGGACCCCTCGCGGTGGGCGGTGCTGCTGCGGACCCCGTCCGGAGGGACGGCCGTGGTGCCGGTCACCGACGGGCCGGCCGGTCCCGGTCACCGGGGCGCGGTGCTGCGGCCCCCGTCGCTGGTCGTCGGGGTCGGCGCGTCCTCCGGGGCGCCGCTGGACGAGGTCGTCGCCCTGATCACGGGGAGCCTGCGGGACGCGGGCCTCTCGGCGCTCAGTGTCGCGGCGCTGGCGACGGTGGAGGCGAAGGCGGCGGAACCGGGGATCAGGGGAGCGGCCGAGCTGCTGGGGGTGCCGCTGGTCTCCCGTACCGCCGGGCGGCTCGCGGAGGTCGCCGTGCCCCATCCGTCCGCCGCGCCGCTCCGGGCGCTGGGGACGGCGTCGGTCGCGGAGGCGGCGGCGCTCGCGGACGGCGGGGAGCTGCTGGTGCCCAAGCGGAAGTCGGACCCCCGGGGGCGGCCCGCGCGGGTGACCTGCGCGGTGGCGCGGATTCCGGTGCGCGGCGGGGTCATGGTGTTCCCGCCCGGCGCCGCCTCCGCACCCGGCGCCGGCTGGAGTCCCGATGAGGTGGACGGGCTGCGCGGCGCGGGGCCCTGGGTACGGGAGGACGGTACGGCGCGGCCCTCCGGCGAGGAGGCCGTGATCGGGCTCGCGGACCCGGGGAGTCCGTGGAGTGCCGTCGAGAGCCGGGTGCGGGCGGCGGCGGCGTCGGACGCGGTGGTCACCCTGCGCCACGGCCGGGCGGCGGCGGGCGGCGGGGCGGAGCGGGAGCGGCGGCTCCGTGCGGCGCTGGCGCTTCTCGGGGCGTACCGGGGGGCCGCGACACCGGCGGGAATCGTCCGGAACACGTCTCGACCGGATGAATCAAGCCGTGTGACGACACTGGCCGGAGTGGAACCGTCGACGGTGGACATGATGACCGTCGTGACGGTCGGCAACACGGCCACCCGCGCCATCGCGGGCCGCATGGTGAGCCCGTGCGGCCTCCGGTGGCAGCCATGACCCCGCGCGGCAGCGGGGGAAGCGGCGGGAGCGCCGCACCCCCTCCGTACCACCACCCCCCACACCGAGGAGTCCGCGTGACCGCCCCACCCACACCCCCGATCCCCAGATCCGTCGCCGGGCCCTTCGGTCCGGACCGTACGGCCGCACTCCCCCACCACGGCAGCCACGCACATGCACACTGACGGCTCACACGACCTGCGCCACCACGGTGACGCGGAGATACGGGACAACGGGGCGGGGCTGGTCGATCTCGCGGTCAATGTCCGGGCGGGCACTCCGCCGCAGTGGCTGCGGGAGTGCGTCGCCGGGTCGCTGGCGTCGCTGGCGGCCTATCCCGACGGGCGGGCCGCCCGGGCCGCCGTCGCGGACCGGCACGGGCTCGCGCCCGAACGCGTCCTGCTGACGGCGGGGGTGGCGGAGGCGTTCGTCCTGCTGGCCCGCGCCCTGCCGGTGCGGCGCCCGCTCGTGGTGCACCCGCAGTTCACGGAGCCCGAGGCGGCGCTGCGGGACGCGGGCCACACGGTGGAGCGGCTGCTGCTGCGGGAGGAGGACGGCTTCCGGCTCGATCCCTCGGCGGTGCCGGAGGAGGCGGACCTGGTGATGATCGGGAATCCGACCAACCCCACGTCCGTGCTGCACCCGGCGGCCGATATCGCCGCGCTGGCCCGGCCCGGGCGGGTGCTGGTGGTGGACGAGGCGTTCATGGACGCCGTGCCGGACGAGACCGAGACGCTCGCCGGCCGGACGGATGTGCCGGGCCTGGTGGTGCTGCGCAGCCTCACCAAGACCTGGGGCCTGGCGGGGCTGCGGATCGGGTACGTCCTGGCCGCGCCGGAGATCATCGGGGTGCTGGAGCGGGCGCAGCCGCTCTGGCCGGTGTCCACGCCCGCGCTGGCGGCGGCCGAGATGTGCATGGGCCCGGCGGCGCTGAAGGAGGCGGACCGGGCCGCCCGGAAGATCGCGGTGGAGCGGGCTCATCTGCTGGCGGGGCTGGCGGAGTTCGACGAGGTGCGGGTGGTGGCGGCGGCCGAGGCGTGCTTTGTGCTGGCGCATGTGCGGCGCGGGGCGGAGGTGCGGGAGCGGCTGCGGTGCCTGGGGTTCGCGGTGCGGCGGGGGGATACGTTTCCGGGGTTGGGGGAGGGGTGGTTGCGGGTGGCGGTGCGGGATCGGGTGACGACGAACCGGTTTCTGCAGGCGCTGGATCAGGCGCTGTCGATGGTCGGCGAGTAGCCGCCTCCCGGCGGGGGCGCCGCTCCACCGGGCCCGCCCGGTGAAGCGGCCCCCTGCGCCCCCGGCCCACCCGAGCCCGCCTCGATGCCCCCGGGCCCCGGGCAACCCGGGCAAACCCAGCCCGTCCGGCGTCTGAGGACGGACCCCGCACCACAGGCAACCCGCACCGTGCGGGCCCGGGTCGGGGACCAGCCCCCGAACCCCCGCGCCACAAACGCCGGCGAGGCTGGATATGCCAGGCAACCCGCACAGTGCGGGCCCAGGTCGGGGACCAGCCCCCGAACCCCCGCGCCACAAACGCCGGCGAGGCTGGAGCTTGCACCCCAGCACCAAGCGAGAGCAACCCCCGCGCCTCGAACGCCGGCGAGGCTGGAGCTTGCGTCCCAGTGCCAAGCGAGGGCGGGGGCGCCCGCGGGGGCGGAGAGTCAGCCGCGGGTGCGGGTGCGGGAGCGGGAGCGGGTGAAGGCGAGAGCCCCACCACCCGCCGCGAGAAGCACCGCCGCCCCCACCGCGAGGTACCCCGTGGAGGAACTGCCCCCGGTCTCCGCCAGGTTCTCCGTGGGCTCACTGCTCCCCTGGGGGCGCGGGTCCGACACCGCCACCACGGGCGACTCGCACACCGCCTGCACCAGCGTGACCGTCCCCTCCACCTCCGCCACATTCAGGTTCAGCGGATTCAGCCCCACCTTCAGCTCCAGCGCGGTCGCCGCCGCCGTGCGCGACGTGGTCCGCGTGTGGGAGAGATCCAGGGTCACCTCCCCCACACCGGGCACGGTGACCTGGGTCCGCCCGCCCGTCGACAGCGTGACCTTCTTCCCCAGCACCTTCACCGCGCCGAGCACCCGCGACTCCGCGATCGGCCGGCTCCCGGCCTCGCACACCGCCCTGGAGGTGGCCTTCTCCACCTCCACCAGCGAGAGCAGGGGCAGCCCCGGCACACGCACCCGGGCGCGCGCCAGGTTCGCGTACCCCTCCGCCCGCTTCTTGTCGGCCGTGGCCCTCGCGGTCGCCACATCCGCGCGCAGCACCTGGAAGGGCCTGCCCTGGTCGACTCCGTCGAGCCTGACGCTCAGCGTGGTGCTGTCGGCGGAGCCGGGCGCCTTCACCGCGTTGAGCGAGGCCGCCAGCGGCAGCCGGACGGTCTTGTCGCTCAGGGCGACATCGAGCCCGGTCCGCAGGACGACCGCACGCGCCGTGCCCTCGGCACCGCCCCCGGTGGCGTGCGCCGGGCCCGCCAGCGCCACGGGTAAGGCGACCAGCGCGAGTGAGGCCGTGACGGCGGCGCAGCGGCGGGCGGGCATGCGGAAGGTGTTGCTGTTCACGGTGGTGGAACCCCCACAGGAGACATGGCGCCGCCACACCATCCGCAGGGACCGCGGGCGGTGGCGGCTGAGACACAGGAATCTTTACGCACGGAGAGTGAACCGGCAGACACCTGGGGTCAGTTCACTCCAAAGTGAGGTTTCCGGGTCTCTATTCGATTTCCGGGGCTCCTGAGGCACGGGTGTTCCCCGCCACCCGTCCCCGGCCCCTCCGCCAGACCCCGCACTCCCCCGGCCGGGAAGTGGACCAACGACCCGGGAGCCCCGTGGTCACGGCCCGTCAACCCCGCGCCCGGTCAGCCGACGACCCGCCCGCTCAGCCGACGACCCGCCCGTTCAGGATCACCCGGCGGGGCGCCGCCAGCACCCCCGCATCGGCGCGCGGGTCCGCGTCGTACACCACCAGATCGGCGGGCGCCCCCTCCTCCAGCGCCGGGCGGCCCAGCCAGGCCCTCGCTCCCCAGGAGGCCGCCGACAGGGCTTCGAGCGGCGGGATTCCGGCCTTGACCAGTTCGGCGACCTCCGCGGCGACCAGGCCGTGGGCGAGCGAACCGCCCGCGTCGGTACCGACGAAGACCGGGACGCCCGCGTCGTACGCCGAGCGGACCGTGTCGTACCGGCGCTCGTACAGCCGCCGCATATGCGCGGACCAGACGGGGAACTTGGCCTCGCCGCCGAGCGCCAGCGCCGGGAAGGTCGCGATGTTGACCAGCGTCGGCACGATCGCCACCCCCCGCTCGGCGAAGAGCGGAATGGTCTCGTCCGTCAGTCCGGTGGCGTGCTCGACGCAGTCGATCCCCGCTTCCACCAGATCCCTGAGCGAGTCCTCCGCGAAGCAGTGCGCGGTGACCCGGGCGCCGAGCCGGTGCGCCTCGGCGATGGCCGCCTCGACCGGCCCGCGCGGCCAGCAGGCGGTCAGGTCGCCGGCCTCCCGGTCGATCCAGTCGCCGACGAGCTTCACCCAGCCGTCGCCCCGGCGCGCCTCGCGGGCGACATGGGAGACCAGGTCCTCCGGCTCGATCTCATGGGCGTAGTCGCGGATGTAGCGGCGGGTGCGGGCGATATGGCGGCCCGCCCTGATGATCCTGGGCAGATCCTCGCGGTCGTCGATCCAGCGGGTGTCGGACGGCGAGCCGGCGTCACGGAGCAGCAGCGCCCCCGCGTCGCGGTCGGTGAGCGCCTGCTTCTCGCTGGTCGCGTCGTCCACCGGGCCGTGCCGGTCGAGCCCGACATGGCAGTGCGCGTCGACCAGGCCGGGCAGCGCCCAGCCGGTCACGGTGACCACGTCGTCGGCGGGTCCCGACGGCCGTGTGAAGGTGATCCGCCCGCCGACCACCCACAGTTCGTCGCGCACGTCCCGCGGGCCGACGAGCACCCGCCCCTTCACCCGCAGCACCACGTGATCGCTCATACCGGCACTGTACGAGGACGGGGGCCCGGCCCGGCAGGGGCCCGTACGGGCCCCCGGGCCGACGCGGGGAGCACCCCCGGACGGGCGCGTGGGTAGGCTCGACCGAGCGGTCCGGCAGGCCGGGCCGCGCACGCCCGTTCCCGTCCCGAAGAATTCCGAAGAAGGCAACACCGTGACGCATCCGCTGCTGGACCTGCCCCCGCTGACCGCCGCGCACTTCGCCGGCATCGAACGGCGGGTCGCCGCGCTGCTCGACACCGAGCAGGATGTGGTGATCACCCAGGGGGAGGCGCTGCTTCCGCTGGAGGGCTGCATCCGTGCCGGGGCCCGGCCCGGCTCGACCGCGCTGAACGTGGTCACCGGGCCGTACGGCCAGACCTTCGGCAACTGGCTGCGCGACTGCGGGGCCGCGGTGGTCGATCTGGAGGTGCCGTTCCACACGGCGGTGACCGCGGAGGGGATCGAACGGGCGCTGGCCGCCCACCCGGAGATCGACTTCGTCTCGCTGGTCCACGCGGAGGCGGCGACGGGCAACACCAACCCGGTCGCCGAGATCGGTGAGGTCGTCCGGCGGCACGGCGCGCTCTTCATGCTGGACGCGGTGGCCTCGGTGGCCGCCGAACCGCTGCTGCCGGACGCCTGGGGGGTGGATCTGTGCGTGATCGGCGCGCAGAAGGCGATGGGCGGTCCCGCGGGGGTCTCCGCGGTCTCGGTGAGCGCCCGCGCCTGGGAGCGGTTCGCGGCGAACCCGGCCGCGCCCAGGCGCTCGTACCTCTCGCTGCTGGACTGGAAGGAGCGGTGGATCGACGGGGGCCGCAAGGCGCTGCTGCACGCGCCGGCGCAGCTGGAGATGCTGGCGCTGGAGGCGTGTGTGGAGCGGATCGAGGCGGAGGGGATCGAGGCGGTGACGGCGCGGCACCGGGCCGCCGCCGCGGCCACCCGCGCGGGTGCCACGGCGCTCGGCGGCGGTCTGGAGCCGTATGTGCGCGAGGCCCGGGACGCGGCTCCGGTGGCCACCACGCTGCGGGCGCCGGCCGGGACGGACGCCTCCGCGCTGGTCGCGCGGGCGCTGGCGGCCGATCCCTCGCTGCCGCTGATCGCGGGCGGCGGGGCGCTGGCCAAGGAGATGATCCGGGTCAATCACTACGGGACGGACGCCACGCGCGGCGCGGTGCGCTCCTCGCTGGCGGCGCTGGGCGGCGCGCTCGCGGAGTCGGGGGTCCGGGTCGACCTGGAGGCGGCGGGGCGCGCGGTCTCCGAGGTCTGGGCCTGAGGCCCGGCCGGGCCGGCCGGCCCGGGGACTTTCCGTCCCGAACGCGCCGGGCTCTTCCGCACAATTAACGCCCAAGGAATTCACCAATACGGGAAGCTGCCTTTTCTGGCAGCTTCCCGTATTTCTTGTACCAACTCTTCTGCCCCCGTTCCGCATTCTTAAACACCAGGATTCCATCAGGGTTCGAACACGCTCGGTACAGGCGTTATGGATCTGTGACAGACCCCACAACACGTCCGTTTAGTCGCTTATTTACCGGACAAATGCCACTAAAAATCCGGCTACAACCGGCTACAAGAGGCAGTGCGCGCGCTCGCGCGATAACACAGAGAGCCGCTCCACCCAACCCCTGACCACCATGCATTTTCTGATCCCGCTGGGTAAATTGCTTAAGCATGACCGCCGCACAAGAAGACCTTGTACGAGCCGACAACCCGAGCGAATTCACGACCATCGACACCCCACGAGTGGAGGACGGAGCCGCGATCTGGCGCATTGCCCGCGACTCCCGGGTCCTGGACCTCAACTCCTCGTACAGCTATCTGCTGTGGTGTCGCGACTTCGCGGCCACCTCCCTGGTGGCCCGGGACCCCGGCGGTGAGCCGGTCGCCTTCGTCACCGGATACCTCCGGCCCGGCCGCCCGCAGACGCTCGTCGTCTGGCAGATCGCCGTCGACGACACGCACCGCGGCCAGGGCCTCGCGGGGGTGCTGCTCGACGCGCTGACCGCCAGGGCCGCCGCCGGCCTCGGCGTACGGGAGGTGGAGACGACCGTCACGCCGGACAACACCGCGTCCGACCGGCTCTTCACCTCGTACGCCGGGAGGCACGGCGCCCGGCTGGAGCGCGAAGTCCTCTTCGACGGCTCCCTCTTCCCCGAGGACCCCGCCGAGGACGGCCGGCCCGCCGCCCACCAGCCCGAGGTCCTGTACCGCATCGGCCCCGTCTCCGCCTGACCCACCCCCACCTGGAGCTTCGCTGTGACCATCACCCCGCCCGCCCTGAGCGTCTTCGAGACCCTGGAGTCGGAGGTACGGAGCTACTGCCGCGGCTGGCCCGCGGTCTTCGACCGCGCGCAGGGCAGCCACCTCCACGACGAAGACGGCCACACCTATCTCGACTTCTTCGCCGGAGCCGGATCACTCAACTACGGCCACAACAACCCGGTGCTGAAACGCGCCCTGATCGACTACATCGAGCGCGACGGCATCACCCACGGCCTGGACATGGCCACCACCGCGAAACGGGCCTTTCTGGAGTCCTTCCAGAACATCGTCCTGCGACCGCGCGATCTGCCCTACAAGGTGATGTTCCCCGGCCCGACCGGCACCAACGCGGTCGAGGCGGCGCTCAAGCTCGCCCGCAAGGTGAAGGGCCGCGAGTCGGTCGTCTCCTTCACCAACGCCTTCCACGGGATGTCGCTGGGCTCGCTCGCCGTCACCGGGAACGCCTTCAAGCGCGCCGGGGCCGGCATACCGCTGGTGCACGGCACCCCGATGCCGTTCGACAACTACTTCGACGGCCAGGTGCCCGACTTCCTCTGGTTCGAGCGGCTCCTGGAGGACCAGGGCTCCGGGCTCAACAAGCCCGCCGCCGTGATCGTGGAGACCGTGCAGGGCGAGGGCGGCATCAATGTCGCCCGCGCCGAGTGGCTGCGGGCGCTCCAGTCGCTCTGCGAGCGCCAGGACATGCTGCTGATCGTCGACGACATCCAGATGGGCTGCGGCCGGACCGGAGGGTTCTTCTCCTTCGAGGAGGCCGGGATCACCCCGGACATCGTCACCCTGTCGAAGTCCATCAGCGGCTACGGCATGCCGATGTCGCTCTGCCTCTTCAAGCCGGAGCTGGACCTGTGGGAGCCGGGCGAGCACAACGGCACCTTCCGCGGCAACAACCCCGCGTTCGTCACCGCCGCGGCGGCCCTGAACACCTACTGGGCCGACGGGCAGATGGAGAAGCAGACCCTCGCCCGGGGCGAGCAGGTGGAGCAGACGCTGCTGTCGATCGCCGCCGAGCACCCCGGCTCCGGGGTGAGTTTCCGGGGCCGCGGCCTGGTGTGGGGGCTGGAGTTCGAGGACCCCGCCCGCGCGTCGAGGATCTGCGCCCGCGCCTTCGAGCTGGGGCTGCTGCTGGAGACCTCGGGGCCGCAGAGCGAGGTGGTCAAGCTGCTGCCCGCGCTGACCATCTCGCCCGACGAGCTGGACGAGGGGCTGCGCATCCTCGCCCGCTCGGTCCGGGAAACGGCCTGACCGCCTGATCCATCCCGTACCCGGCTCCGCACCCGGCCACGGCTCCGGCCACGGCTCCGGCTCCGGCTCCGGCCACGGCTCCGGCCACCGCAGCGAGAACAGCACCAGAGAAAGGCTGAACCCCACCGTGATCGTCCGTTCGTTGAAGGACATCGAGAACACCGAGCGCCATGTGCGATCCGCGTCCGGCACCTGGGAGAGCAAGCGGATCGTGCTCGCCAAGGAGAAGGTCGGCTTCTCGCTCCACGAGACCGTGCTCTACGCGGGGACCGAGACGTCGATGTGGTACGCGAACCACGTCGAGGCCGTCCTCTGCGTGGAGGGCGAGGCCGAACTCACCGACGACGAGACCGGCGAGACCCACTGGATCTCGCCCGGCACGATGTATCTGCTGGACGGCCACGAGCGCCACACGCTCCGGCCCAAGACCGACTTCCGCTGTGTCTGTGTCTTCAACCCCCCGGTCACCGGGCGGGAGGACCACGACGAGAACGGCGTCTATCCGCTGCTGACCGAGGAGGGCTGATCATGACCACCACCGTACGCACCGACCTCTACCCCACCCGCGGCGCGGGCGAGGTGGTCACCCCCCGCCAGGACCCGGTCGTCTGGTCGGCGCCCGGCGCGCCGGGGCCCATCACCGGGACCGCGCTGCGGGAGTACGAACGCGACGGCTTCCTCGCCGTCGAGGATCTGATCGCGGACGACGAGGTGGCGCTCTACCGCGCCGAGCTGGACCGGCTGATCGCCGACCCCTCCGTACGGGCCGACGAACGCTCGATCATCGAGCCGAAGTCGCAGGATGTGCGCTCGGTCTTCGAGGTGCACAAGCTCAGCCCGGTCTTCGCCGCCCTGGTGCGCGACGAGCGGGTGGTGGGGCGCGCCCGGCAGATCCTGGGCTCGGATGTGTACGTCCACCAGTCGCGGATCAATGTGAAGCCGGGCTTCGGCGCCTCGGGGTTCTACTGGCACTCGGACTTCGAGACCTGGCACGCCGAGGACGGGCTGCCGAACATGCGGACCGTCTCGGTCTCCATCGCGCTCACCGAGAACCGGGACACCAACGGCGGGCTGATGATCATGCCCGGTTCGCACCGGACGTTCCTGGGGTGCGCGGGTGAGACGCCCCAGGACAACTACAAGAAGTCGCTCCAGATGCAGGACGCGGGCACCCCGTCGGACGCCGCGCTGACCCGGCTCGCGGACCAGCACGGCATCCGGCTCTTCACCGGCCGGGCCGGTTCGGCGACCTGGTTCGACTGCAACTGCATGCACGGGTCCGGCGACAACATCACGCCGTACGCCCGGAGCAATGTGTTCATCGTGTTCAACAGCGTGGAGAACGCGGCGGTGCGGCCGTTCGCCGCGCCGGTGCCCCGGCCGGAGTTCATCGGCGCCCGGGACTTCACCCCGGTGCGCTGACCCGGGCGGGCCCGGGCGGGCGCCGACAGAGGGGGAGGCCGGTCCGTACCCCCCGCGGACCGGCCTCCCCCTCCCCCTGTGCCCGTGAAGGGGCTCAGACCCGGCTCAGCTCCGGGTAGTCGGTGTAGCCCTTGTCGTCGCCGCCGAAGAAGGTCGCCGAGTCGGGGGTGTTGTACGGGCCGGCCGTCCGCAGCCGCACCGGGAGGTCCGGGTTGGCCAGGAAGAGCGAGCCGAAGGCGAGGATGTCGGCGATGCCGTCCTCGATCAGCGGCAGCGCGCGGTGGTCGGTGGGGCCCTCGGTCAGCGGGTTGAGGACCAGGGTGCCCTGGTAGTGCTCGCGCACCGCGAGTGTCACGTCGCGCGAGCCCTCGGCGGCCTCGGTGATGTGCAGATAGGCCAGGCGCAGCGGGTTCAGCTCGCGGGCCAGCGCCGGGTAGACCTCGTGCGCGTCGGTCTCGGCGATGTCGTTGTAGGGGTTGAGGGGCGAGAGCCGCATCGCGGTGCGCTCGGCGCCGATGGCCTCGGACACCGCCCGGGCGACCTGGACGGCGAAGCGGATGCGGTTGGCGGGCGGGCCGCCCCACTCGTCGGTCCGCAGGTTGGAGTTGGCGGCGAAGAACTGCTGGATCAGATAGCCGTTGGCGCCGTGCAGCTCCACTCCGTCGAAGCCGGCCGCCACGGCGTTGCGGGCGGCCTGGACGAACTCCTCGACGACGACCGGGATCTCCTCGGCCGTCAGCGCGTGCGGCTTCTCGAAGTCCTTGAGCCCCTCGGGGGTGTAGATCTGCCCGGCCGGGGCGACGGCGGAGGGCGCCACGCTGAGACGCTCGTCGGGGAAGATCGCCGGGTGGCCGATCCGCCCGGCGTGCATGAGCTGGGCGAAGATCGTGCCGCCCTTGGCGTGCACGGCGTCGGTGACCTTGCGCCAGGCGGCGACCTGCTCGTCACTGTGCAGCCCCGGGGTGTCGGGGTAGCCCTGGCCGGTGACGGAGGGCTGGATGCCCTCGGTGACGATCAGGCCCGCGCTCGCCCGCTGGGCGTAGTACTCCACCGTCGAGTCCGTGGGGCTGAGCCCGGGCCCGAAGGCGCGGCTGCGGGTCATCGGGGCCATGGCGATACGGCTCGCGAGGGGGCCGCCGGCGAGTTCGATCGGGTCGAAAGCGGTGGGCATGAGGTCTCCAGGAAACTATGTGGTCGGCCAAGTAACTAACGCCGGGGGCAACTGTAGCGCATTTACTTGGTCGGCCAAGGTAAAATCTCGGCAGAGAGTTCCACGAGGATGGAGGGAGACTGTCCCCAGGACAGTCCACCCGAGGAGGCTCGATGAAGTCCGAGGTCACAGCCGGTTCGGTGGTTCCCGCCTGGATGACCGGCCCGGCCGACCCGCTGTGCGCGGCCCCTCCCGCGCACGAGCGCGCGGGGGGTACGGAGGGTGCCGCCGGCGCCGGGTGTGCGGAGCCCCTGCCGCTGCCGGCGCCGGATGTGTGCCTGGGCGGGCCGGCCGGCCACGCCGTCTCCCGGGTCGCCCGGCTGCACCGGATGGCGGCGGCGAGGGTGCTCAGAGGGCTGGGGCTCTATCCGGGGCAGGAGTTCCTGATGATGCACCTCTGGGACGCCGGACCGGTGCGCCAGTCGGAGCTGATCAGGGCCGTGGAGCTGGACCCGTCCACCGTCACGAAGATGCTCCAGCGGCTGGAGCACGCCGGGCATGTGCGCCGCACCCCCGATCCCGCCGACCGCCGCGCGGTCCTGGTGGAGGCGACGGCGGAGAGCTGCGCGCTCCGCTCCGCGGTGGAGCGGGCCTGGTCCCAGCTGGAGGAGCAGACCCTGACGGGGCTGGCGGAGGACGAGCGCACGGAGCTGATCCGGCTGCTGGGGAAGGTGGAGGGGAACCTCTGCCACCACGCGGCGGAGTGCCCCGGGGAGTAAGGCCCCCGGGCGCCCGGCGCCCGGGGCCCCGGTGGCGGCGCTCACCGGGCCAGGGCGTTCAGCGCCCGGTCCGCGTCCGCCGGGGTGTTGTAGAGGTGGAAGGCCGCCCGTAGATTTCCCGCGCGCTCCGAGACGATCACCCCGGCCCGCGCCAGCTCCGCCGCCCGGCCCCCGAGGCCCGGCACGGCGACGATCGCGGAGTCCCCGGGGACGGGGGTGTGGCCGAGCGCGGCCAGGCCCTCGCGGAAGGCGCGGGCGAGTCCGGTGGCGTGGGCCCCGATCGCCGCCACACCGATCTCCTCCAGCAGCGCCAGCGCGTGTTCGGCGCCGAGGTAGAGCAGGAACGACGGCGGGTCGTCGAAGCGGCGGGCGGAGGCGGCCAGCCGGTCGGCCGGGCCGTAGAGCTTGCCCCACCGCTCGTCTGCGGCGAAGGCGGAGGCGTTGACGGCCGTCAGGGACGGCTGGGCCTCCTCGGTGACCGTGAGGAAGGAGACCCCGCGCGGACAGAGCAGGAACTTGCTGCCGCCGGTGACGGTGAAGTCCCACTCGCCGGCGTTCAGCGGCAGCCAGCCCGCCGACTGGCTGGCGTCGACCAGCGTCCGGGCGCCGTGGGCCGCCGCCGCCTCCCGGACGGCCCGCAGATCGGCGGTCCTGCCGTCGGCGGACTGCACGGACGAGAACGCCACCAGGGCGGTGGTGGGGCGCACCGAGTCCGCGAGGCGCTCCAGCGGGACATAGCGCGGTCTGAGGCCGGGGCGGACGGCGAACGGGGTGATCAGCGAGGCGAAGTCCGCCTCCGGGAAGAGGATCTCCGCTCCGGCGGGCAGCGAGGCGGCGATCAGGGCGCAGTGGACCGCGACCGAGCCGCCGATGGCGACCCGGTCCGCGCCGACCCCGGCGAGCCGGGCGAAGGCGCGCCGGGCGGCGGCCACGGAGGCGTAGTCCCCCGCGCCGGCCGGGTTCCCGGTGCCGGACTCCCGGGTCAGTTCCGCCATGGCGGCGACGGCGCGGGCGGGCAGCAGTCCGCAGAGAGAGGTGTTGAGATAGGTCGTCTCCAGTGCGAACTCGGCACCGCCCAGGCTCTCCATGGTTCCACCCTGGGGTGTGCCGGTGCGCCGGTCAACGGGGCGCCGCCGAGTGTTCGAAGTCGCACCGTCGTCCCTGATGAGGCCCCTGCCGGGGTGGGTGCGCGGGGGCCTTTCGGCCCCGCGGCCGGGAGGCCCGACCGGGGGCGGCCCGGGGCCCGGGGGCCCGGAAGACCCGGGGGCCCGGAAGACCCGGGGGCCCGGAAGACCCGGGGGCCCGGAAGACCCGGGGGCCCGGCACCTCGTCCACGCTCTCCGCCGCCAGCCGCCTCC